>NZ_DAIUBO010000007.1:0-38223 GCF_036846665.1 Amaricoccus sp.
AACCGGCGCCTATCCGGCCAGCTATTACGCGGCTTCGGCCAATCCCGCGCCGGAGCGCCCGCCGCTCGAAGGCGACGTCGCGGCGGAGGTCTGCATCGTCGGGGGCGGCTTCACCGGGCTTTCGGCGGGGATCGAGCTGGCCGAGCGCGGCCACAAGGTCGTTCTGCTCGAAGGCGCGCGCATCGGCTGGGGCGCATCGGGCCGCAACGGCGGGCAGATCGTCAACGGGCTGAATGCGAGCCTCGAGACGATCACGGCGCGCTATGGCCGGGAGACCGCGGATTTCGTCGGGAAGGTGGTGCAGGAAGGCGGCGCGCTGATCCGGGAGCGGGTCGCGAGATACGCCATCGCCTGCGACCTCAAGGACGGCAACATCTTCACGGCCTTCACCGCGCGGCAGATGAAGGACCTCGAGGCCAAGCAGGCGCTCTGGCGCCGGCACGGTCACGACAATTTCGAGATGCTCGACCGCGCGGCCCTGCGCCGGCATCTGGGCAGCGACGCCTATCTCGGGGGCATGCTCGACCGGAGCGGCGGCCACATGCATCCGCTGAACCTCGCGCTCGGCGAGGCGGCGGCCTTCGAGCGCCTCGGTGGCGTGATCCACGAGGCGAGCATGGTGACCGCCATCGAGGACGTGGCGGGAAGCCCCGTCGTGCGCACCGCCCGCGGCTCGGTCCGGCCGGAGGCGCTGATCCTCGGCGGCAATGCCTATCTCGGCCATCTGGTGCCCGAGCTCGAAGATCGGATCATGCCCTTCTCCACGCAGATGATCGCGACCGAGCCGCTCGGCGCGCGCGCCGCGGAGATCCTTCCGAGCGACATGTGCGTGGAGGACATGCGCTACGTGCTCGACTACTACCGGCTCTCGGCCGATAGGCGGCTGCTCTTCGGGGGCGGCACGGTCTATGGCGGCACCGATCCCGCGGACATCAAGGCCAAGCTCCTGCCGGCGCTGGGCAGGATCTTTCCGGGTCTCGCAGGCGTGGGCGTTGACTTCGCCTGGTCGGGCAATTGCGCGATTTCCTTCAGCCGGGTGCCGCAGATGGGGCGGCTCGGGGCGCGGAGCTATTTCGCCCAAGGCTACAGCGGCCATGGCGTGGTCGGGAGCCATCTCTTCGGACGCATCCTGGCCCAGGCGGTGGACGGGGACCGGTCGCGGTTCGACGTCTTCGCCGCGGTGCCGTGGATTCCCTTCCCCGGGGGGCGCCGTTTCGCCGTTCCCTATTCCATGGTCGGATCGTGGTGGTACATGCTCCGCGACCGGCTGGGCGTCTGACGCCGGACGTCGGCACAACAACAGGAGAGGATGAAGACCATGAAGATCAGGACGCAACTTGCGCTGGCCCTCGGGCTGGCGGCCGCCCCGGCGCTTGCCGCCGAGGGCGAACTGCACATCTACAACTGGTCCGACTACATCGCCGAGGACACCATCGCCAAGTTCGAGGCCGAGACCGGGGTCAAGGTCGTCTACGACGTCTACGATTCCAACGAGGTGCTGGAAGCGAAGCTGCTCGCCGGTTCCTCGGGCTACGATCTCGTGGTCCCGACCTCGTCCTTCCTGCAGCGCCAGATCGGCGCCGGGGTCTATCAGCCGCTGAACAAGGACCTTCTGCCGAACCTCGCGAACATGGATCCCGACCTTATGGAGCGCGCCGCGGCCTATGATCCGGGAAACGAGCATGCCGTCATCTACATGTGGGGCACGGTCGGCATCGGCTACAATGTCGAGAAGGTTCGCGAGCGGCTGGGCGAGGATGTGACGGTCGACAGCTGGTCGATGATCTTCGATCCCGAGATCGCCGCGAAGCTTGCGGATTGCGGCCTGACGCTGCTCGATTCCAAGACCGACATGCTGGAGACGGCGCTGAACTATCTCGGCTTCGATCCCAATTCCAATGACGCCGACGAACTGGAGCAGGCGAAGGATCTGCTTCTCGGCATTCGGCCCTATGTGCGCTACTTCAGTTCCTCGCAGTACATCTCCGATCTCGCGAATGGCGAGGTCTGTGTATCGGTCGGATTCTCCGGCGACATCTTCATCGCGGCGGATCGTGCGGTCGAGGCCGGCAATGGCATCGAGATCGGCTATTCCATCCCGAAGGAGGGCGGCCAGCAATGGTTCGACATGATGGCGATCCCGGCGGATGCGCCGAACCCCGAGGCGGCGCATGCCTTCATGAATTTCGTGATGGAGCCGCAGATCTCCGCCGACATCACCAATTACGTGTTCTATGCCAATGCCAATGCGGCCTCGACGGATCTGATCGATCCCGAGATCACCGGCGACCCGGCGGTCTATCCGGACCAGGAGGTCCGGGCCAAGCTCTGGCCGACGCTGGCCAAGGACGCCCGCACCGACCGGCTGACGACACGGCTCTGGACCCAGGTCAAGACGGGACAGTAGTTCTACTTTAGGTTGCGCATCTGCGCGTTATGCGCCACATTCCCGGGGGCCGTGACGACGGCCCCCGGCGGATGCCTGCCGGTTCGGAATGGAGAACCGCATATGCGACCTAAGGGGATCGCGCTTCTCGTGCTGGCGCTGGCGGCGGGTGCGCCCGCAGCGGCCGGGGGCGTCCTGCGCGTGTTCAACTGGTCAAACTACATCGCGGACGACACGATCGCGGCTTTCGAAGCCGCCACCGGCATCGACGTGATCTACACCACCTACGATTCGATGGAGGAACTCGAACTGTCGCTGCTCACGGGGGTTTCCGGGGCCGACATCGTCGTTCCGTCCTCGGATTTCCTGCGGCGCGCAATCAAGAACGACGTCTTCATGCCGCTCGACCGCGACAGGATCCCCAATTGGCGCAATCTCGACCCCGGTCAGATGGCCAAGGCCGCTGCCTACGACCCGGGCAACGCCCATGCGGCCATCTATCTCTGGGGCACGACGGGCCTCGGGTACAATGTCGACGAGGTCCGGCGGCGACTGGGTCCGGATGCGCCGGTCGACAGCTGGTCGCTGATCTTCGACCCGCATTATGCCGCCAAACTCGCCGATTGCGGCATCACCATGCTCGATTCCCCTGTGGAGGTGCTTCCGGCGGTGCTGAAGTATCTCGGCCTCGATCCCGCCGCGCCGGGTCCCGATGACCTCGCGCGGGCGGAGGAGGCGCTGGACGCCATCCGTCCCTTCGTGCGCGACTTCAATTCCGCACGCTACATCGAGGATCTGGCAAGTGGATCTGTCTGCCTCTCCTTTGGCTGGTCGGGTGATGTCTTCATGGCTGCCGAGCGGGCGGAAGCGGCGGGCAATGGCGTGCAGATCGGCTATGCGATCCCGAAGGAAGGGGCGCAGCAATGGTTCGACATGATGGCGATCCCGGCCGAGGCCCCGAACCCGGATGCGGCCCATGCCTTCATCGACTTCGTGCTGCGGCCCGAGATCATGGCCGGGATCACGAACTACGTCTATTTCCCCAATGCGGTGACGGCGTCGCAGCCCTATGTCGACGAGGCGATCCGGGAGAATGCCGAGATCTATCCGCCCGGCGAGGTGCTCGACGCATTGTTTCCCGCGGCACTCTATGATGCGGCGACGCAGCGGAGCCTGGCGCGCCTCTGGACACGGATGCGCGCCGGACAATAAGCTCGACGCGGAAATCCGCCGCCGATGCGGCCCGCGGCGGGTAGCGCCGTCTGGAGCTTCGGAACGCCCATGAACGAGACCGTGCCGGTTGCTCTGAGAAAACCCTGGGCCGGCGGTTCGGAACCGCCCTTCGTCCGCATCCAGAAGATCACCAAGCGTTTCGGGGATTTCACCGCCGTCGAGGACGTGAGCCTCGACATCTTCAAGGGCGAGCTCTTCTGCCTGCTGGGGGGGTCGGGCTGCGGCAAGTCGACGCTTCTGCGCATGCTTGCGGGCTTCGAGACGCCCTCCTCGGGGCGCATCGAGATCGACGGGCAGGACATGGCCGGCAAGGCGCCCTACGAGCGGCCGACCAACATGATGTTCCAGTCCTACGCGCTCTTCCCGCACATGAGTGTCGAGAAGAACGTCGCCTACGGGCTGCAGCGCGACGGCATCGGCCGCGCGGAGGCCCACGACCGGGCAACGGACATGCTGAAGATGGTGCAGCTCAGCCAGTTCGCCGGGCGCAAGCCGCATCAGCTCTCGGGCGGCCAGCGGCAGCGGGTGGCCCTGGCCCGCAGCCTGGTCAAGCGGCCGAAGCTCCTGCTGCTCGACGAGCCGCTGGGCGCGCTCGACAAGAAGCTCCGCGAGGAGACGCAGTTCGAGCTGGTCAAAATCCAGGAGACGCTCGGCGTCACCTTCATCGTCGTGACCCACGACCAGGAAGAAGCGATGACGCTCTCCACCCGGATCGGCGTGATGAACGAGGGGGTCATCGTCCAGGTCGGCGAACCCTCCGAGATCTACGAGCATCCGGGGTCGCGCTTCGTCGCCGATTTCATCGGCTCGGTGAACCTCTTCGAGGGCCGGGTCACCGAGGACAAGCCGGATTATGTCGAGATCGCGGCGCCGGATCTCGGGGGCAGCATCCATGTCGGCCACGGGGTGAGCTGCACGGTGAACCAGCAGGTCTGGTACGCGATCCGTCCCGAGAAGGTGCGGCTGAGCCGCGAACGGCCGGAAAGCCGGCGCAACGCCTTCGAGGGCGTCATCGACGAGGTCGCCTATCTCGGCAATCTCTCGATCTTCCGCATCCGGCTCGCGAACGGGGTTCTGGTGCGCGCGACGCGGGCGAATCTCTCCCGCTACGACGACGAGGCGCTCACCTGGGACGAAAAGGTCTGGATCGCCTGGGACGACACCGCCGGCGTGGTGCTGACCCGATGACCGGGGCGATCGAGCGTTTCCCGCCGTTCCGCTGGACCGCGGCGGTTCTGCGCCGGCTGGGGCTCGGCGGGCGCGTCCTCGTGGTCGCCGTGCCGTTTCTCTGGCTGCTGGTCTTCTTCCTGATCCCGTTCCTGGTGGTCGCCAAGATCAGCCTGAGCGAGCCGGCGATCGCCATGCCGCCCTACCTGCCGCTGGTGGAATGGGACGGGGCACGGGCGCTCTTGACGCTGAACTTCGAGAACTTCGCCTATCTGCTCAGCGACCCGCTCTATCTCAACGCCTATATCTTCTCCATCAAGGTGGCCTTCGTCTCCGCGGTCATCGCGCTGCTCGTCGGCTATCCGATGGCCTATTACATCGCCCGCTCGCCCGAGCCGCGGCGCTCGCTGCTGCTCACGCTGGTGATCCTGCCGTTCTGGACCTCGTTCCTGCTGCGCGTCTACGCTTGGCAGGGCTTCCTGCGCTCGAACGGGGTCATCAACAACTTCCTGCTCTGGACCGGGATCATCGACCAGCCGCTGGTGATGCTGCAGACCGATTTCGCGGTCTATCTCGGCATCGTCTATACCTACCTGCCCTTCATGATCCTGCCGCTCTATGCCAATCTGGTGAAGCTCGACGAGAGCCTGCTCGAGGCTTCCGCGGATCTCGGGGGGCGGCCGCTCGTCACCTTCTTCCACATCACGCTGCCGCTCTCGATGCCGGGCATCATCGCCGGCTTCATGCTGGTCTTCGTGCCCGCGATCGGCGAATTCGTGATCCCCGAACTGCTGGGCGGGCCCGACACGCTGATGATCGGCCGGGTGCTCTGGAACGAGTTCTTCTCCAACCGCGACTGGCCGGTGGCGAGCGCCGTGGCGATCGCGATGCTGATCGTCCTGGTCGTCCCGATCATGATCCTGCGCAGCGTGCAGGCCGACAAGGGAGAGACGACGTGAAGGCGGGCGGATTGCTGCGCATCTTCTGCGTGCTGGGGTTCATCTTTCTCTATGCGCCGATCCTGTCGCTGATCATCTTCAGCTTCAACGAGAGCAAGCTGGTGACGGTCTGGGGCGGGTTCTCGACCAAATGGTATGGCGAGCTCTTCCGCGACCCGCAGATCCTCGGCTCGGCCTGGATCAGCTTCCAGGTGGCCTTCGTCACGGCGACGCTCGCGGTGATCCTCGGCACGCTCGCGGCCTATGTGCTGGTCCGGTTCGGGCGGTTCCGGGGCAGGGCGCTCCTGACCGGCATGTCCACGGCGCCCCTGGTGATGCCCGAGGTGATCACCGGCCTGTCGCTCCTGCTGCTCTTCGTCTCGATGGAGCAGCTGATCGGCTGGCCGGCGGGACGCGGCAAGACGACGATCATCATCGCGCATGTCACCTTCTGCATGGCCTATGTGGCGGTGGTGGTGCAGTCGCGGCTCGCCGGGCTCGACCGGGATCTGGAGGAAGCGGCGATGGATCTCGGCGCGCGTCCGGTCCGGGTCTTCTTCGACATCACCATCCCGGTGATCGCGCCGGCGCTGGTGGCCGGGTGGCTGCTCGCCTTCACGCTGTCGCTCGACGATCTCGTGGTGGCGAGCTTCGTGACCGGCCCGGGGGCCTCGACGCTGCCGATGGTGATCTTCTCCAAGGTGCGCCTCGGCGTCTCGCCCGACATCAATGCGCTGGCCACGATCATCATCGTCGTGGTGGCGATCGCGGTCGGCCTCGCCACCTGGTACATGCGCCGGAGCGCGCGCAATGGGTGAGGCGCGCGGCGATTCCGCCTTCCGTCTCGGACAGAGCCGGGAGCGCCTTCCGGAGATGACCTACGGCGGGGCGCTGTCCTTCCTGCGCCGGCGCTACAGCCGCGATCTCGCGGGCGTCGACGTGGCGGTGATGGGCGTGCCCTACGATGCCGCGGTCACCTATCGCCCGGGCTGCCGGCTGGGGCCGCGGGCGATCCGGGCGGCCTCGGTCCAGCTCGCCGAACTCAAGGCCTTTCCCTTCGGCTTCGATCTGCTGGAATCCCTGTCGGTCGTCGATTTCGGCGATTGCTGGATCGATCCGCATCATCCCGAGACCGTCGCGCGCGACATCGAGGCGCAGGCAAGCGAGATTCTCGCCGCGGGCGCGCGGCTCCTGACCTTAGGCGGCGACCATTTCGTGAGCTGGCCGCTCCTCAGGGCCCATGCGGAACGCCACGGTCCGCTCGCGCTCATCCAGGTCGATGCCCATGGCGATCTCTGGCCGGACGATCCGGGCCGGCTCGACCACGGCACAATGATGGGCCGGGCGATCCGCGAGGGACTGGTCGATCCCGGCGCCTCGACGCAGATCGGCATCCGCACGTTCCATGACACGACCGAAGGGCTCGAGGTGCTCACGGCGCCCTGGGTCCATCGCAACGGCATCGGCACGGCGCTCGATGTCGCCTGCCGCCGCGCCGCGGGCAGGCCGGTCTATCTCTCCTTCGACATCGACGCGCTCGATCCGGCCTTCGCACCGGGGACCGGCACGCCGGTGCCCGGCGGGCTTGCGAGCTGGCAGGCGCTGGAACTGGTGCGGGGACTGCGCCCGCTCGATCTGGTGGGCATGGATGTCGTCGAGGTCTCGCCGCCCTTCGACCATGCCGAGATCACCGCGCTCGCCGCCGCGCATCTGGCCCATGACTGGCTCTGCGTCCTCGCCGAGAAGGCGGGGGCCGCGCGGGTCGATGTCGGCCATCTCTAGGAGACCTCCATGCCGCCCCCCTCGACCCGCGAAAGCATCCAGCGCCTGCCCGATCACTTTCGCGACTGGCTCGGCGACCGGCGCATCGAGGAAGTCGAGTGCATCGTGCCCGACATCGCCGGCATCTCGCGCGGCAAGGCGATGCCCTTCTCCAAGTTCGCGCGCGAGGACCGGATGTTCCTGCCGACCTCGATCTTCCACCAGACGATCGCCGGCGACTACGTCGAGATGCACGACGCCTTCCAGTGGACCGAGAGCGACATGGTGCTCAAGCCCGACTATTCCACGGGCACTGCGGCGCCCTGGGCCGACGACATCACGCTGCAGGTGATCCACAACGTCGAGAACCTCGCCGGCGAGCCGGTCAAGGTCTCGCCGCGCAACGTGCTGAAGCGGGTGGTCGCGCTCTATGCGGCGGAGGGCTGGGCGCCGGTGGTGGCGCCGGAGATGGAATTCTATCTCATCAAGCCCAACCTCAACCCCAACGAGCCGATCGAGCCGCCGCTCGGGCGCACCGGCCGGCAGATGGTCTCGCGTCAGGCCTATTCCATGTCGGCCGTCGACGAATACGGCAAGGTGATCGACGACATCTACGAATTCGCCGAGGCGCAGGGCTTCGAGCTCGACACCATCATCCAGGAGGGTGGCGCCGGACAGGTGGAGATCAACTTCCTGCACGGCGATCCCGTCGCGCTCGCCGACCAGGTGTTCTTCTTCAAGCGCACGATCCGCGAGGCCGCGCTCCGGAACAATTGCTTCGCCACCTTCATGGCCAAGCCGATGCAGCACGAGCCGGGCTCGGCGATGCATATCCACCATTCGGTCGTCGACATGCGCAGCGGCACGAATGTCTTCACGGCGGAGGACGGCTCGGCCACCGAGCACTTCCGCGCCTTCATCGGCGGGATGCAGCGGCACATGCCGACGGTGGTCTGCATGTTCGCGCCCTACGTCAACAGCTATCGCCGCTTCGTGCCCGGGGGCGCGGCGCCGATCAATCTCGAATGGGGGCCCGACAACCGCACCACCGGGATCCGCGTGCCGATCAGCGGGCCCGCGGCAAGGCGGGTGGAGAATCGCGTGGTCGGCATGGACTGCAACCCCTATCTGGCGCTGGCCGCGAGCCTCGCCTGCGGCTATCTCGGCATGAAGAACGCGATCATGCCGCGCGAGGCGGTGGCGGGAGAGGCCTATCACCGGCCGCGCGCCCTGCCGCGGGACCTGCTCTCGGCCCTCGATCTCTTCGAGAACTGCCCGGAGATCACCGAGGTGCTCGGCGCGGATTTCTGCACGCTCTACAAGGCGATCAAGCGCGACGAGGTGGAGACCTTCCTGCAGGTGATCTCGCCCTGGGAGCGGGATCATCTGCTCCTGAACGTCTGACGGCGGAATGCTCGCCGGGCATCTCGATCTGCTGACGGCGAACGACACGCCCGGCGAGCATGCCGCGAGCTGGTACGCCGCGACGGCCAGCCCGCCCGGCGGATTCGAACCGCTCGCCGGCGAGACCTCGGCGGATGTCTGCATCGTCGGCGGCGGCTATACCGGGCTTTCCGCGGCGCTGCATCTCGCCGAGGCGGGCTTCTCCGTGGTGCTGCTGGAGGCGAACCGGGTCGGCTGGGGCGCCTCGGGGCGCAACGGCGGCCAGCTGGGCAGCGGGCAGCGCCAGGACCAGGAATGGATCGAGAAGACCGCCGGCCGCGGCCGCGCGCGCGTCTTCTGGGACATGGCCGAGGAGGCCAAGGCACTCGTGCGCACGCGGGTGGCGCGGCATCGCATCGCTTGCGATCTCACGCCGGGCATCATCTATGCGGCGCACAAGGCGGCCCATGTGCCGGCGTTTCACGCGAGCGCGGAGAAGCTCCGGCGCGACTACGGCTATGACGCGGCCGAGGCGCTGGACAGGGCCGCTGTCCGCGAGGCCGTGGGCAGCGATGCCTATCACGGCGGCATCCGCGACCGCGGCGCGGCGCATCTGCATCCGCTGAACTTCGCGCTCGGACTGGCGCGGGCCGCGGCGCTGGCCGGGGCGCGCATCCACGAGCGCAGCCGGGTGACGCGGCTCGAGGGCGGCGCGAGCCCGAAGCTCGAGACGGCGCGAGGGGCGGTGCGGGCGCGGTTCGCGGTGCTGGCCGGCAACGGCTATCTCGGCGATCTCGTCCCGGAGGTCGCCGCGCGGGTGATGCCGATCAACAATTTCATCGTGGCGACGGCCCCGCTGGGTGCTGTGCCGCTGATCCGCGAGAACATGGGCGTCGCGGATTCGCGCTTCGTGGTCAATTACTTCCGACAGTCGCGCGACCACCGGCTGCTCTTCGGCGGCGGCGAGACCTATGGCTACCGCTTCCCGCGCGACATCGCCGCGCTGGTGCGGCCGCGGCTGGCGGCGATCTATCCCGCGCTCGCCGAGGTGCCGATCGACTATGCCTGGGGCGGCACGCTGGCGATCACGGTCAACCGGATGCCGGCATTCCAGCGGCTCGGGTCCCAGGTGTTCTCGGCGGCGGGATATTCCGGCCACGGCGTCGCGATGGCGACGCTGGCGGGCAAGCTCGTCGCCGAGGCGGTGCAGGGCACGGCGGAACGCTTTGACGTTCTGGCCGATCTGCCGCAGCGGAGCTTTCCCGGCGGCGCGTTCCTGCGCGCCCCGCTGCTCGCGCTGGCAATGAGCTGGTACGCGCTGCGCGACCGGTTGTGAGGGACGTCCGACCGGCGGGCCGGCCGCGGCTCACTGCCGCTGCTGCGCCGCGCGCCGCCGGCGGTATTCGCCGAACTGCTGGTCGACCAGCACGCCGATCAGGATCACCGATCCCATCACCGCGAAATTGAGCGAACTGGGGATGCCGAGCAGGTTCACGAGGTTCTGCAGCACCTGCAGGAGCACCGCCCCGAGGACCACGCCGATGATCGACCCCTCGCCGCCGCGCAGCGAGAAGCCGCCCAGTACCGCGGCGGCGATGGCGTAGAGCTCGTAGAAACCGCCGTGGGATGCCGGCGAGATCGAGCGGGTGTACATGGCGAAGAAGATCGCCGCGATCGCCGTCAGCACGCCGCAGATCACATAGGCCGTGACGATCACCCGACCCGTCGGCACGCCGGAATAGCGCGCCGCCTCCTCGTTCTTCCCGACCGCGTAGAGATGCCGCCCGTAGACCGAGCGGTGCAGCACGACCCACATCACCGCCGTGATGGCGAGCATGGCGAGAAACGAATGCGGCACCCCGAAGCTGCGCCCGGTCGCGAGCCATTCGAGCGTCGGAAAGCTGACGCCGAAGCCGAAGCCGGCGGTGGCATCGGCGGTATAGAACCGCGCGACGCCGCGATAGATCAGCAGGCCGCAGAGCGTGACGATGAAGGGCTGCATGTTCATGCGGGTGACCAGGAGCCCGTGCGCCAGCCCGATCAGCACGCCACCCGCGAGCATCAGCAGGAAGGCGAAGGGCCAAGGCATCGCATGGGTCACGATCAGGTCGATGAAGAGCACGCCCAGGAGCGCGATCACCGAACCTACCGAGAGCTCGATCCCGCCGGTGATGATCACGAAGCCCTGGCCAATCGCGAAGATGCCGAAGAGGCCGACGAGGTTCGCGGTATTGGCGAGGTTGATTGGCGAGAGGAACCGCGGGTTGATGATCGCCACGACCGCGCCGACCGCGAGGATCAGCACCAGGAGCCCGAGATCCTTCTTCTGCATGATCGCGGATCCCTATTGCAGATGCCCGACCGCGAGCCGCAGCACGGCCGCCTCGGAAAAATCTGGCCGGGCCAGCGTTCCGCTGATCCGGCCCTCGTGCATCACCGCGATCCGGTCGCTCACGCCGATGACCTCCTCCATGTCGCTCGAGATCATCAGGATCGCGACCCCGGAATCGGCGAGCGCCCGCAGCATATCGTAGATCTCCCGCTTCGCGCCCACGTCGATGCCCCGGGTCGGCTCGTCGAAGATGATCGCCTTGGGCGACATCGACAGCCATTTCGCCAGCACGACCTTCTGCTGGTTCCCGCCCGACAGCGATCCCACCGGGACATTCACGCCGGGCGCCCGGATCCGCAGCCGCTCGGCCTGATCCTCGGCGAGCGCGGTCTCGGCGGCCCGGTCGACCAGCCCGCGATGCGCGAGATCGGCGAGGCGGGGCAGAGAGATGTTCTGCGCGATGGCGAGGTCCAGCACGACGCCGCTGCCCTTGCGGTCCTCGGGAACCAGGTAGAGGCCCTGGGCGATGGCGTCGCACGGCGAGCGGATCGCGAGGTCGCGGCCGTCCAGCCGGACGACGCCTGCCGTCAGCGGCTCGATGCCGAAGACCGCGCGGGCGAGTTCGGTGCGTCCTGCGCCGATCAGCCCGGCGAGGCCGAGGATCTCCCCGCGCCGCACGGCGATGTCGACGCCGGGATCGGGATGCGCCGGCGTGCGCGCGCCCCGGATCTCCAGGATCGGCGCGCCGGGCGCCGCCTGCGGCGGCCGATAGACCGACTTCAGGTCGCGGCCGATCATGTGCCGGACCATAGCCTCGGGCGAGATCTCGGCCTTGGCCAGTTCCGCGACCTTCCTGCCGTCGCGCAGCACCATGACCTGGTCGCTGCAGGCCGTGACCTCGTTGAGCCGGTGCGAGATGAAGATGATGCTGACCCCGGCCGCCCGCAGATCCCCGATCACCGCGAGCAGCCGGTCGGTCTCGGTGAGGGTCAGGCTCGAGGTCGGCTCGTCCATGATCACGAGGCGCGAGTCGAGCGACAGCGCCTTGGCGATTTCCACCAGCTGCCGCTGGGCGATGGAGAGCGACGCGACAGGGGTCGCAGGTGCGAAATCCGCCCCCAGCCGCTCGAAGAGCGGCGCCGCCGCCGCGGCGAGGCGCGCGCGGTCGACCAGCCGCAGCGGGCCGGCCTTCAGGGGCTCGCGGCCGATGAAGACATTTGCGGCGGCGTCTAGATTCTCGAAGAGGTTCAGCTCCTGGTGCACGAAGGCAATGCCGGCGGCGATGGCCTCGGCCACGGTCATGGCCGCCCGGTCCGTGCCGTCGACCCGGATCGTGCCGGCGGAGGGCTGCGCGACCCCGCCCAGCACCTTCATCAGCGTCGACTTGCCCGCGCCGTTCTCGCCGACGAGGCCGATCACCTCCCCCGGCGCCACCGAAAGGCTGACATCGTCGAGCGCGACGACGCCCGGGTATCGCTTGCCGATGTTCAGGAGCTCGAGGAAGGGTTCGGTCATTCGGTGGTCCCGCGGCGGGCGGGCCGGCGCGCGTAGGCCGGCCCGGCAGGCGGGATCAGCCCACGCTGGCGATCTTCGCCTTGAGGTCCTCCTCGAAGGCGTCGACATTCGACTGGTCGATGATCTTGGTGGGGATGATGATCAGCCCGTCCTCGGGGACCATCGAGCTGTCACCCTCCAGGTATTTCGCCATCAGCAGCATGCCCTGGTAGCCCCATTCGAAGGGCTGCTGCACCACGGTGCCGGCGAATTCGCCCGAGCGCACGGCGCCGAGCGTGATCGGATCCTCGTCGAAGGCGATGACGGTGATCTCGCCGAGCTTGCCGGCCGCCTGAAGCGCCTCGTAGATCCGCGGCGGGTTGTAGGAATAGAAGCCCACCATGCAGGTGATGTCCGGGTTCGCCGCGAGCACGTCGTCGACATTCGCCCGCGCCTTGGTCTGGTCGATGTCGTCGCCGCGCACATCGACCAGCTCGATCCCGGTGCCTTCCACGGCCTGACGGAAGCCGGCGATCCGCTCGACCGCGTTGTCCGCGCCGAGCAGGCCGACGAAGCCCATGCACTGGCCGCCGTCCGGCAGCGCCTTCTTGGCGATCTCGCCCGCCTGCACGCCGGCCTCGGTGTTCGACGAGCCGACATAGGCGATGCGGTCGCTGTCGGGCGCGTCGCTGTCGGTGGTGAAGAGCGGGATCTGCGCGGCGATCCGGTTGAAGGCGTCGATCGAGGTCTTGGGATCGGCCGAGGAGATCATGATCGCGTCGGTGCCGGCGGCGACGAGATCGTCCATCAGCGCGTTCTGCAGCGCGGCGGTGGCCTGGGCCGGATAGCGGAACTGCAGCTCGTAGCCGGGCAACTCGCCCTGCGCCTTGGCGACCCCGGCCTCGGCCAGCTTCCAGAAATCCGAGGCGCCGTTCACGACGAAGGCGAGCTGCGGCTTCTCCTGCGCCTGGACGGCGCCGGCCATTGCCAGCACCACGGCGACGCCGGCGATCAGGTTGCGTTGCATTGATTTTCCTCCCGTTTTCTTTCCGAGCGCCCCACAGCGGAGCGCCGCGAGCCGCGGTCCCGGAGGCCGCGGCCACCCGGCCATGCTAATATCACTCGCCGATTCTAGGCAACATGGAATAAGCATGGACATTTCAACTTGTTAATGATGATAATACGAATGGACGCCGGGCGGCGAAGTCGCGCATTCCGCTCGGCCGTCCCAAACAGGAGCCTGTGCGAGGGCCGGAATGAAGGGTGGCAGAAAGACGGTCGCGAACCCAGGGGGCGACGATGCCGCCGAAGCCGCGCGGCCGCCGACCATGATCGACGTCGCGGCGCGGGCAGGGGTGTCGCAGACCACGGTCTCGCTCGTGCTCAACAACAGCCAGGGCGCACGGCTCTCGGCCTCGACCCGGAGCCGGGTGCGCGAGGCGGCGCGCGACCTCGGCTATACGCTCACCCGCCGCGGCCCCGCCCAGCCAGACCGGGTGGGCTCCAGCGTCATCGGCTTTCTCTCCGACGAGATCTCCACCGATCCCTGGTGCGCCATGCAGCTCGACGCCGTGCGCGAGAAGGCCTGGGAGCACGGCCTGACCGTCACCGCCTGCGTCAGCCACAGCGACCGCGAACTCGAGGAGGCGCTGCTGGGCCAGCTCCTGCGCCAGCCCCTGGCCGGGCTTGTTTATGCCACGATCCTGACCCGCCACATCCGGCCGCTGCCGCAGCTCTACCGCATCCCGACCGTGCTGCTGAACTGCTTCGTGCAGAACCACAGCCTCGCCTCGGTGGTGCCGGGCGAGCTGCTCGGCGGCTATGTCGCCACGCTGCACCTGCTGCGGGCCGGCCACCGCCGCATCGGCCATATCGCCGGCCAGTCCTGGACCGATCCGTCGCGCGACCGGCTCAAGGGCTATCGCCGGGCGCTGGCCGAGCGCGACATCCTGTTCGATCCCGCGCTGGTGCTGCCCGGCAACTGGGAGCCGCCGACCGGCTACCAGCACACGGTGACGCTGATGGACCTGCCGGACCCGCCGACGGCGATCTTCGTGGCCAACGACATGATGGCGGTCGGCGTCTATGACGCGCTCAAGGAACGGGGCCTGCGCATCCCGCAGGATGTCTCGGTGGTGGGCTACGACGACCGCGAGATCGCCCAGTTCATGCGCCCGCCGCTGACCACCGTGGTGCTGCCGCATTCGGAGATGGGCGTCCAGGCCGCCGAGGTGCTGATCGACGGCCAGATCCGCGCCGAGGGCCGGCAGCCGCAGGTCAAGGTGGAATGCACCCTGGTCGATCGCGAATCGGTCGCGCCGCCGCGCCCGCGAAACTGAGGAGGGGACGATGCGGATCCTGGTCACCGGGCCCACCGGCAAGGTCGGCCGGCGGCTGATCGACCGACTGCTCGTGGACCCGGAATGGCGGCACGCCCGCATCCGCGCGCTCTGCCACAACCGGACGCTGCCGGAGGGCGAGCGGGTCGAGGTCGTCCGGGGCAGCATCGCCGACCGCGAGACCGCCGAACGCGCCATCGCCGGGGTCAGCCATGTCGTGCATCTGGCGACCTGCAAGGAAATGCCCGAACTCGTCATGGACGTGACGGTGAAGGGCCTCTTCTGGCTGCTCGAAGCCTTCCGCGACAGCCCGACGGCGCAGCGGTTCCTGCTGATCGGCGGCGATGCCGGTGTCGGGCATTTCTACTACGCCCACGACGGGCCGCTGACCGAACGCACGCCGCACATGGCCTATCCGGGCTGCTACGCGCTCTCCAAGGTGCTGGAGGAGGTCATGCTGGCGCAGTTCGGCATCCAGTACGGGATCGACTGGACCTGCCTGCGCGCGCCCTGGATCATGGAAAAGGACGACTTCCGTTTTACGCTGAGCTTTGGCGACGACGTCTTCGGCGGGCCGGTCTGGAAGGACCTCGTGTCTGACGCGGTGGCGGCGCGATGCCGGGCGGAGGGAACCGTGCCGCGGCTGCTCGACGCCGAGGGCGCGCCGCTGAAGCGGAATTTCGTCCATGTGGACGACCTCACTTCCGCCATCCTCGCCGCGCTCGACTCGCCCGGGGCGGCGCAGCGGCTCTTCAACATCTGCATGGACGAGCCGGTGGATTACGGCGCGCTCGCCAGCTATCTGGCGCGCAGCCGCGGTCTCGGCGCCATCGACATCCCGAGCGCCTATCGCTCCAACTGGATGGACAATACGGCGGCGAAATTCGCGCTCGGCTGGCGTCCGGACTACGACATGGAGCGTCTGGTCGAGGCGGCCTGGGCCTATGAGCGGGCGCCCGACGACCCGCGGCGCATCTGGTATCCCGGCTGACGCGCCCCGGCCCTGGTTAATCATGTATGAAGATCGCGAGCTGGGATGCTGGCGAAACCGGCCGCGATCCGCTAGTCTCCGCCCCCATGGCGATGGGGTTTTGCAGGTTTTTCGGGGCATTGGCGGTCGGTCTCGCCGTAGCGGCCGGTCCCGCCGCGACGGCCGGCGCGGGCACCGCGCCGCAGGATGCCCCGCGCGCCGAACCGAGCCCGGATCCCGGGAGGGACGCGCTGATCCTCGCCAGCGTCGCTCCCATGCCCCGGGCGCGGACCGCACCTTCGCCCGAGCGGCGCTGCACCGGGGACGGCAGCCATTGCATCGCGCTGGCGAGCTACGTTCCCGATGTCTGCCGGACGATCGAGGCGGTGGCGCGCGCAAGCGGCGTGGAGGTGAATTTCTTCGCGCGCCTGATCTGGAAGGAGAGCCTCTTCGATGCGGGTGCGGTCAGCCCGGCGGGTGCGCAGGGGATCGCCCAGTTCATGCCGGGAACCGCGAAGCTGCGCGGCCTGCGTGACGCCTTCAACCCCGCGGAAGCGCTCGCCGCTTCGGCGGAATATCTCGCCGAACTCAGCCGCACCTACGGCAATCCCGGCCTCGCGGCCGCCGCCTACAACGGCGGGGAGGCGCGGGTCGAGCGCTACCTTTCGGCTGGCGGCGGATTGCCGGCGGAGACCCGCGCCTATGTCCAGGCGATCACCGGCCATTCCGTCGAGACCTGGCGCGACGCGCCCCCCGCCACGCTCGATGTCGCGCTCGACAAGGAGGTGGCTTTCCAGTCGGCCTGCGTCACGCTCGCCGAGAACCGCCGGTTGCGCGAATTCCGCTCGGGCCCGCCGGTCCTGCCCTGGGGCGTGATCCTCGCCTCGAACCGTGACCGGGACGGGGTCGAGCGGCAGGTCGCGCGCCTCCGGAACCGCCATTCCGCGGTCCTGCGCGGCGAGCCGGTCAGCTACACCCGCGGCCGTCGGCCCGGCATGCCGCGCGCGCTGCATTACGCCCAGGTCGGTCGGTCCAGCCGCGCCGAGGCCGAATCCCTCTGCGACCGGCTCAGGTCGGTCGGCGGAGACTGCATGGTGCTGCACAACTAGGCATCCCATGCCGGCTGCCGGCGAGGCCGGCGCCCGGATGGCCGTGATATCCGCATGGCTTGCCCCCGGCCGCCCTCAGGTCTTGCGCAACCGGTCGAAGGTCACGGCGACGATGATGAAACTCCCGATGAAGGCGCCCTGCCAGAAGGTCGAGATCCCCAAGAGGATGAGGCTGTTGCGGATGACCTCGATCAGGAAGGCGCCGACCACCGCCCCGAAGGCGGTGCCGACGCCGCCGGCGAGATTGGCGCCGCCGATCACCGCGGCGGCGATGACGTTGAGCTCCATGCCCTGACCGAGGTTGGTGGTGACGCCGCCGAGCCAGCCGACCTCCAGAACCCCGGTGATCCCGGCGAGCAGCGAGGCGAACATGTAGACCGTGATCTTCGTGCGCGCGACCGGAATGCCGGTCAGGATCGCGGCATGCTCGTTGCCGCCGATGGCGAAGACATGCCGGCCCCACTGGCTCCAGTGAAACAGGAACCCGGTCAGGAGGGCGAGCAGGATCAGCACCAGAAGCGGATTGGGAATTCCGAAACTGGAGCCGCCGCCGAGCCAGAGCAGCTTGGCCTGGTCCGGGCCGAACTCGAAGACCATCTTGTTCTGGCTCAGCACCATCGCGATGGACCGCGCCACCGACAGCATGCCGAGGGTGACCACGAAGGGTGGAATGCCGATGACCGCGATCAGCAGGCCGTTGATGAGCCCCACCACCAGCGCCCCGCCCAGGGCGAGCGGGATCGCCAGGAAGATCGACATCCCGCTCGCCATCGACATGCCGCAGATCATCGCCGAGAGCACCACCACCGAGCCCACCGAGAGGTCGATGCCGCCGGTGATGATGACTGCCGTCATGCCGATGGCGATGATGCCGATGAAGGCGAAATTCCGCGTCACGTTGAAGAGGTTGCGCTCGGTGGCGAAGGTATCGGTCAGCAGGCTCAGCGCGATGCTGCCGAGCACCGCGGCGAGGAAGACCCAGAAGACCTGATGCGACATGAGTCGTCCGAGAAGACCGGTATGGGTCTGCTTGCCGATGGCGTCTTCCAGACTCGCTGTCATGGGGCTCTCTCGCGAATTTCCTGGCCGATCGGCTGCATCAGGCGGTCTCGATCGCGCCGGTGATCAGGCCGGTCACTTCCTCCGGCGAGGTCTGCGCGATCGGCTTGTCCGCAACTTTGCGGCCGCGGCGCAGCACGACGATGCGGTCGCATACGGCGAAGACGTCCGGCATGCGGTGGCTGATCAGCACCACGGCGATCCCCTGGTCGCGCAGATGGCGGATCAGGGTGAGCACCTCGGCCACCTGCCGCACCGAGATCGCCGCGGTCGGCTCGTCCATCAGCACGATCCGCGGCTCGCTCAGCCGCGTGCGCGTGATCGCCACCGCCTGGCGCTGGCCGCCCGACATGCTGCGGACGAGATCGCGCGGCCGCGTCTCGGACTTGATCTCCGCGAACAATTCGCCGGCGCGGGCGTTCATGGCGCCGTGGTCGAGGATGCTGATCGGCCCGAGGATCCGGCGCCGCTTCTCACGCCCGAGAAAGACGTTCGCCGCCGCGGTCAGATTGTCGCAGAGCGCGAGATCCTGGTAGACGATCTCGATGCCCTTGGTGCGGGCGTCGATCGGCCCGTGGAAATGCATCTCCGATCCGTCGATCAGAATCCTGCCCGCCGTCGGCGGGAAGTTACCGGCGAGCATCTTGACCAGTGTCGACTTGCCGGCGCCGTTGTCGCCCATCAGCCCGACGACCTCCCCCGGCTCGATCGTCATCGAGACGTCGGTCAGGGCCTCGATCGCGCCGAAGCGCTTGCTCAGCCCGATGATCTGAAAGGCCGTCATTCACGTTCGCTCATCGAGGAGGGTATCCCGCCAACCGTTCTCCGTCCCCGTGCCGCCGCGTCCCTACCCGGAACCGATGGGCGATGGAGCAATTAATTACCCGCTATCCGAACCTAGTGCTTGGCAGGAGTGTAGCATGACTGATAATATTAGCAACAGGGACCCCGACGGCGACGGAATACGGGTGATGCCGACCGATCCGGGTCCTCGCCCGATGGCGCAAGAAAGAATCACCCGATAGTGGAGGAAACCCATGAAGATGAAGATGCTGCTCGCAGCCGGGGCCGCAGTGGCGGCACTCGTATCCGGCGCGACCACGGCGCAGGCCAAGGACGTGCTGGCCATCGTGGTCAAGGGGCTCGACAACCCGTTCTTCGAACAGATCAACCTCGGTTGCCAGAAGTGGATGGGCGAGAACGCCGATTCCGAATACGAATGCCTCTATACCGGTCCGGCCTCCAGCGCCGACGAAGCCGGTGAAGTGCAGATCGTCGAGGATCTCCTCAACCGTCCCGATGTGAAGGCGATCGCGATCTCGCCCTCGAACGCGCCGGCAATGGGCAATCTCATCCGGCGTGTCGCGCCGTCGATCCCGGTCATGACGATCGACGCCGACCTCGTCGAGGCCGACCGCGATCTTCGCGCCACCTATCTCGGCACCGACAATTACGAGATGGGCGTGCTGATGGCCAAGCATGCGATGGAGCTCAAGCCGGACGGCGGCACCGTCTGCCTGCAGCTCGGAAACGTCGCGGCCGACAACATCAACGCCCGCGCGGCGGGTTTCCGCGATACCATCGCGGGCGAGCAGGTCGACAGGCTGACGGGGCAGAACGGCTGGACGGAAGCCGACGGCTGCCCGGTCTTCACCAATGACCAGATCGATCTCGCCAACCAGCAGATGCAGGATGTCTTCACCGCCAATCCGGACCTGGACGCCTTCATCCTCGTCGGCGGCTGGGCGCAGTTCGGGCCGCAGGCCTATGCCCAGGTCACCGAGCAGGTGAAGGACAAGCTGGATTCCAAGGAACTCATCATCATCGCCGGCGACACGCTTCCGCCGCAGATGGATGCGCTGCGCGCCGGGCTCAGCCATGCCCAGGTCGGCCAGCGACCCTTCGAGATGGGCTACCGCGCGCCCACGGTGATGATGGAACTGATCGAGGGCAAGACGCTCGATCCGATCATCTACACCGGCCTCGACGAATGCACGGGCGACAACGTCGACAGCTGCCTCGCCCAATAGGGCCCGCGGCTCCGTGGGGCGCATCGCTGCGCCTCACGGATCTTCCGCTCCCGGCCCCGGCAAAACCCGGGGCCATGGGCGGGCGGGGTGCCGCGCGCAATCGGATCAGCGTAGCTGCGCCAGGAGCTCGAGCGACGGCTCGCCGGTCACGGCCAGCCCGGCACGACTCTGGTAGCCGCTGATCGCGGCGCGGGTGTTCGGACCGATGACGCCGTCGCTGCCCTGGGTGTCGAAGCCCGCGGCGGTCAGCCGACGCTGCAGCTCCTGTCGGTCGGCGATGGTCATGCCCTGCGCATCCGGCGGGAAGCTGGCGCGGATCGGCGGGCCCCCGGCGAGCCGGTCCGAGAGGTGCCCGATGCCGATCACGTAGTTCTCGGCGTTGTTGTAGCGCGTGATCGCGGTGAAATTGCCGAAGATCATGAAGGCGGGGCCGCTCGGCCCCATGGGAATGATGACCGAGGCGGGCCCGTGGTCCGGGACGGGGCGGCCGTCCATGGCGCGCACGCCCATCGCCGCCCAGTCCGACGGGCTTCGTCGCGTGCCGCGTCCGGTCTGGCCGGTGTTGAAGCCGGCCGGCAGTCGGACCTCGACGCCCCAGGGCTGGCCATGCCGCCAGCCCGAGCGCGACAGATAGGCCGCCGTGGAGGCGAGCGCGTCGCTGGGATCGTCCGACCAGATGTCCCGCCGCCCGTCGCCGGTGAAATCGACCGCATAGGCGAGATAGGAGGTCGGGATGAACTGGGTGTGGCCCATGGCGCCGGCCCAGCTCCCGGTCATGGCCCCCGGCGTCACGTCGCCGTTCTGCAGGATGCGCAGCGCCGCGACGAGCTGCTGCTCGAAGAACGCGCCGCGGCGGCCCTCGTAGGCGAGGGTCGAGAGCGAGGAGACCACCGGGACGTTGCCGCGCCTCGTGCCATAGCTGCTCTCCATGCCCCAGACGGCGGCGACGACCTGCGGCTCGACACCGTAGCGCGCCTCGATCGCGGCGAGCGTCGGCCCGTATTGCCGCAGCGCGGCGCGGCCGTTCGCGACCCGCTCCTCGGACGCCGCGATGGCGAGGTAATCCTCGAGGCTGCGGGTGAATTCGGTCTGGTTGCGGTCGCGTTCGATCACCCCGGGAAGGAAGCCCGCCCCGGCGAAGGCTGCGTCGAAGGTCGCGGGCGCGATGCCCTGCGCCGTGGCGCGCGGCCGGAAGCCCGCGACCCAGGCGTCGTAGCCGGCGTTCGGGACCGGCCGCATGACCTCCTCCACCGGCGCCTGCCGCTTTGGGGCGGGGCCGGCGCAGGCCGAAAGCGCCGCGGCGCCTATCCCGAGAACGATGGTCCGTCGTGTCGCCCGCATGCTGCCTCGCTGCCTCCGCCTGCCGTTTCCGGGCACTCTAGCCGAAGCGAAAGCGCGCGCATAGCGAGTGCCGACGGCATGGCCTCCGACGGTCGGCGCCCGGAGGTCGCCCGCGGCAGTTTCGACTTGATTTCGGGGCCGGGTGATCGGCTATGTCCGTCGGACCAGTTGGGGGCAGGGACCATGCAGATACTTCGAGCGAGCCAGTACCGGCGCGTGCCCTGGCGGAACGGCGGCGGCGAGACGCTGGAGATCCTCGTGTATCCGGCGGAAACGGGAACCGAGTTCGACTGGCGTGTTTCCATGGCACCGGTGACCGCTCCGGGACCGTTCTCGCGCTTCGAAGGCATCGACCGGGTCCTGACGGTGATCGAGGGCAGGGGCATCCTGCTCGCGCTCGACGGGGCGGCCCCGGTCACGGTCGATGCGGCGCCCGTCGCCTTTTCCGGCGACATCCCCTGCACGGCGACGCTCCTGGACGGACCAATCGTCGATCTCAACGTCATGACGCGCCGCGACCGCTGGCGCTCGGACGTGCGCTGGGCGGAAGCCCATGACGCGATCGCCCCGGGCGGCCATCACCTCGTCCTCGCCGCGGAGGGCCCGCTTTCGGGGCGCGTCGGTGCGACGCGCTTCGCGCTGGAACGCCGCGACGCATTGCTGCTCGACGCCGCGGAAAGCGCCGCGCTCGACCTCGCGGGGCGCTGGCTCGACATCAGGCTCTTCCCGGTCGGCGCCGCGGCCGGAGCGTGATACGATCTCCGGTTGAACGGATCGGACGACGACCGGCCAGTGTTTTGAGAACTCTTGCAATAACAATATGATAAGGCACGTCCCACTGTGGGACCCCTCGCGGTTCGACCGGCTGCCGGCGCTACATCACCGCGCCGATCTGCCAGGGGACGAATTCGTTGTCCCCGAGGCCGAGCGCCTCGCTCTTCGATTTCTCGCCGGAGGCCACGCGCAGCACCTTGTCGAGGATCTCGCGGCCCTTGTCCTCGATCGAGACGCCTTTGCTCACGATGTCGCCGCAGTTGATGTCCATGTCGTCGGGCATCGCGGCATAGAGCCGGTCGTTGGTGGCGAGCTTGATCGTCGGCGCGGGCTTGGAGCCGAAGGCCGAGCCGCGACCGGTGGTGAAGGTGACCACCTGGCAGCCGGTGGCGATCTGCCCCGTCACGCTCGCCGGGTCGTAGCCGGGCGAATCCATGAAGACGAAGCCCTTGGTGCGGACCTTCTCGGCATATTGCACCACATCCGTGAGCGGCGTGGTGCCACCCTTGGCCGCCGCGCCCAGCGATTTCTCGAGGATCGTGGTCAGCCCGCCGGCCTTGTTGCCGGGCGAGGGGTTGTTGTCCATCGAGCCGCCGTTGATCTCGCAGTAATGCTCCCACCAGCGGATGCGCTCGATCAGCTTCTCGGCCACCTCCGGGCTGGCGGCGCGGCGCAGGAGCAGCTGTTCGGCGCCGTAGATCTCGGAGGTCTCGGCCAGCACCACCGTGCCGCCCATGCCCACCAGCAGGTCGGAGGCCGCGCCGAGCGCGGGATTGGCGGTGATGCCGGAAAACCCGTCCGAGCCGCCGCATTGCAGCGCCAGCATCAGTTCCGACGCCGGAACCGGTTCGCGCTCGATGTCGTTGACCGCAGGCAGCAATTCGCGGACCTGATCGACGATGCGGGCGATGGTCTTGGTGGTGCCGCCGGTGTCCTGGATGGTCAGGCCGTGGAACCGCTCGGCGCCGTCGGAGCCGAATTGCGCCTTCATCCGCGCCATCTGCATCACCTCGCAGCCGAGCCCGACGAAGACCGCCGCGCCGGTGTTGGGGTGGGTGGCATGCCCCCAGAGCACGCGCTGGAGATTGGCGAAGCCCGGCCCGTCGGGGGCCATGCCGCAGCCGGTGCCATGGGCGAAGGCCACCACGCCATCGACATTGGGGTAATCCTCGAGCAGCCCCGAGCGCGTCACCTCCTCGGCGGCGCGGCGGATCACCGTGGCCGAGCAGTTCACCGTGGCGCAGACCGCGATCATGTTGCGGGTGCCGACCTGGCCGCCGGGCCGGCGATAGCCGTCGAAGCTGCCGGTCTCCACGCGCGGGATCGCGGCGCGGGCGGCGGCGAGGTCCACGCCGATATGATAGTTCTGGTCATGGGCGCCGAAGGCGCAATTGTGCACATGCACATGGGCGCCGGCGGGGATGTCCGCGGTGGCATAGCCGATCACCTGACCGAACTTCACGATCTCCGCTCCCCTGGCGATCGGGCTCCGGGCGATCTTGTGTCCGGCGGAAAGGCGGGTCTCGCCGGTCTCGACGCGGGCGGTCAGCACGCCGACATTGTCGGCCGCATTGAGGACGAGCAGGTTCGATGGCTCAGGCATGATGCACCTTGGCATGGTTGTGGGCTGCGGGGACGCCACAGGGTTCGACGCGCCCGCGCTGGCGTCCCTCCGGCGGGCAGCCGGGGTGGGCGATCACGTCGAGGCCGATCCGGTCGCACGGTCCGAACCAGCGCCAGCCGTCCTTCATGTGCCGATCTCCGCCACGGCTGCCCGGGCGCCGCGTTCCGCGAGCGCGCGGTAGGCCGCGGTGACAGCGTCACGTAAGCCGGGTTCGCTGGCAAGGGCCTGCGAGAAGATCTCCCGCATAGCGAGCAGGGCGGAGACCCTTGTGGCCGGGTCCGCGGCGCCGTCCGAGAGCGCGCGCAGGCGCTCGGCCAGCGGATCGCGCACGTCGATCGCCTGGCCCGCCTCGTCGGTGCCGCCGACGTAGCGCATCCAGGCCGCGACCGCCAGGGCGAGGCGGCGCGAGGGCCGGCCGGCGGCGAGATTGTCGGCGATGGTGCCGAGCAGGCGCTGGGGCAGCTTCTGGCTGCCGTCCATGGCGATTTGCCAGTTCCGGTGGCGGATCGCGGGATTGGTGAAGCGCGTGAGCAAGGTTTCGGCATAGGCCGCGAGATCCTCGCCTTCGGGCGGCGCGAGGGTGGGGATGACCTCCTCCTGCCACATGCCCCGCAGAAAGGCGGCGAAGGCCGGGTCGCCGGCGGCCTCGGCCACCGTCTCGTATCCGGCGAGATAGCCCAGATAGGCGAGCGCGGAATGCGCGCCGTTCAGCATGCGCAGCTTCATCAGCTCGAAGGGCCGGACCTCGCGCACGAGTTGCACGCCCACGGCGGCGAGGTCGGGACGGGCGGCGCCGACGAAGCGGTCCTCGATGACCCATTGCCGGAACGGCTCGTGCAGGACCGGCGCCGCGTCGTGGCAGCCGGTGAGCTCCGCGACCCAGTCGATGTTCTCGGGGCGCGTGGCGGGCACGATGCGGTCGACCATGGTGCAGGGAAAGGCTCCCTCGGCCTCGATCCAGTCCGCAAGGCCCGCGTCGATCTCGCCCGCCATCTCGAGCACGAGGCCGCGCAGGAGATGGCCGTTGTCGGGCAGGTTGTCGCAGCAGAGCACGGTGAAGGGGGGCAGGCCCGCGGCGCGGCGGCGTTCGAGCGCGCGCACGAGGAAGCCGGGGGCGGAGCGGGGCAGGGGCTCGCCCAGGTCGTGCAGCACGTCGGGATGGCCGCGGTCAAGCCGCCCGGTGGCGGGCGCGTGGCAATAGCCCTTCTCAGTCACGGTCAGGCTGACGATGCGCACGCCCGGATCGGCCATGGCGGCCAGAACCCCGGCGGGGTCCTCCGGCGCCACGCGCATGTCCTCGATCACCTCGATGGGCCGTGGCGTCGCGCCCTCCGGGCCGAGCTCGACGGCGAAATAGGCATAATCCTGCGGCTCGAGGCGGTCGCGCTGGTCCGGATGCCGCAGGCTGACGCCGAGAATGCCCCAGTCGCCGCCCGAGGCCGCCATGGCCTCGGCGATGTAGATGGCGCCATGGGCCCGGAAGAAGGCCCCGAGGCCGAGATGCACGATGCCGGTGCCGGGGCGCGGCCCGGGGCTGCGGCGCAGACGCGGAAAATCAGCGGGCAAGCCAGCCTCCGTCGACGGGGATGATGGTTCCGTGGATGTATTGCGCCGCCGGGGATGCGAGGAAGACGGCGGTGTCGGCGATGTCCCGCGCCTCGCCCCAGCGGCCGGCCGGGATGCGCTCGAGGATCGCCCGGTTGCGGTCGGGATCGGCGCGCAACGCCTCGGTGTTGTTGGTCGCGATATAGCCCGGTGCGATGGCGTTCACGTTGATGCCCTTCGCGGCCCATTCGTTGGCGAGCAGCTTGGTCAGGCCGGCGACCCCATGCTTGGCGGCGGTGTAGGAGGGAACGCGGATGCCGCCTTGGAAGGAGAGCAGCGAGGCGATGTTGATGATCGCACCACCTCCCTCGCGGGCGAAGGCGGCGCGGGCGAAGGCCTGGGCGAGGAAGAAGACCGCCTTGAGATTGACGTCGATCACCGCATCCCAATCGGCTTCGCTGAAATCGACCGCATCGGCGCGGCGGATGATGCCGGCGTTGTTCACCAGCACGTCGAGACGGCCGAGGCCGGCGAGCGTCGCGGCGGCGGCCACCGGATCGTCGAGCGCGAGCGCGAGCGGCCGCGCCTTCAGGCCCTTCCCGGCGATCAGGTCGAGGGTCTCGTCGAGCGAGGAACGGCCCGCGGCGACCACCTCGGCCCCGGCGCCGGCCATGGCGAGGGCGATGGCCTGGCCGATCCCGGTATTGGCGCCGGTGACCAGCGCCACCTTGCCGTCGAGGCGGAAAGGATCGCTCATGGCCGGCCCCCTGCGGCACCCGCCCGACAGGCGGGCGCCGATCTGCCATGATCCGGGCGGGATACGGGCTGCCGGCGCGGCTGCCCGCGCCCTGTCCGCTCGAGGATCTCGCGCGCGCCAACCGGGTTGCGCTCGTCGTCATGCGCGAGGGCCGGTGCCGCGACGACGTGGTGGAAACCTATCGCATCCGGTTCCAGGAAGGCCAGCCCGCGGGGAGCGAGCCGAACCTCGGCAAGAGCCTGCGCCGCATCGGTCAGGACCCGGCACGGGTGACGGGCCTCGCCGACGCCCCCGAGAGCAAGCGCGCGCTCGCCGCGGAGACCGCAGCGGCGAAGGCCGCCGGCATCTTCGGCTCGCCGAGCTTCGTGGTCGGAGGAGAGGTCTTCCGGGGGGACGACCGGCTCGAGGACGCGATCGCCTGGCACCGCCACGGCCGCCTGGGCTGAAGGCCTCACCGCAGCGTCTCCATGGCCACCATGTCGACGTCCTTGTAATCGACATTGTCGCCGGCCATGGCCCAGATGAAGGTATAGGCCGAGGTTCCCGCCCCGGCGTGGATCGACCAGGGCGGGGAGATCGCGCCCTCCTCGTTCTTCAGCACCAGATGGCGGGTCTCGGTCGGCTCGCCCATCAGGTGGATGGCGCGGGCGCTCTCGGGCAGGTCGATGTAGAGATAGGCCTCGCTGCGGCGGTCGTGCACATGCGCCGGCATGGTGTTCCAGATCGAGCCCGGCTCCAGCCGGGTCAGCCCGACGACGAGCTGGCAGGCCTTCATCACGTCGGGATGCACGAACTGGTAGATGGTACGCGCATTCGCCGCCTCGGCCGAGCCGAGGTTGATGGTGGCCGCCTCGGCGATCCGAATCAGGCGGGTCGGGTGGATGCCGTGGGCGGGCGCGGAGAGGATGTAGAAGCGCCCCTGTCCGGCGAAGGTGACCGGACCGGAGCCCATGCCGAGATAGAGCATGTCGCCCTTGGCCATGGCGTGATCGCTGCCGGCGGCCGAGACCGTGCCGTCGCCGCCGATGTTGACGACCACCATCTCGCGCCGGTCGAGCAGGCTCTCGGTGCCGGCCTCGGCCACCTTGTCGAGGATGAGCGCGCCACCCGCAGGCACCGCGCCGCCGACGATCATGCGATCGTAATGGGTGTAGATCAGTCGGATCTCGCCGTCGCGAAAGATGCCGCCGACGTGGAAATGCCGGCGCAGCGTCTCGGTGTCGAAGCCTCGCGCGGTGGCGGGGTCGATGGCATGGCGGGTCTCGACGTTCAGCATGGGTCCTCCCGGGGGTCAGGGGAAATCATCGCGCCGGGCCGGGCTCACAGCCTGTAGGTCCGCTTGGCGAGGTCATGGGCGAGCTCCCGCGCGAGCTCGGGCGCCTCGTCCCGCGCGAGGCGCCCCGTGGCGACCAGGGTGGCGAGCCAGGCGCAATCCACCCGCCGCGCCATGTCGTGCCGCGCGGGGATCGAGCAGAAGGCGCGGGTGTCGTCGTTGAAGCCGACGGTATTGTAGAAGCCCGCGGTCTCGGTGGTCAGCTCGCGGAAGCGGCGCATGCCCTCGGGACTGTCGAAGAACCACCAGGGGGGCCCGAGCCGCAGCGCCGGATAGACGCCCGCCAGCGGCGCGAGCTCGCGCGCGAGCGTCGTCTCGTCGAGCATGAAGACCACGATGGTGAGATCGGCGCGCATGCCGACGGCATCGAGCAGCGGCTTCAGCGCCCCGACGAAATCGGTGCGCGTCGGGATGTCGAAGCCCTTGTCGCGGCCGAAGCGCGCATGGGTCTCGGCGGAATGGTTGCGCCAGGAACCCGGGTGGATCTGCAGCACGAGCCCGTCGTCGAGGCTCATCCGCGCCATCTCGGTCAGCATCTGGCCACGGAAGGCCCCGGCGTCCCCGGAACCCGCCCTGCCGGCGCGGATGCGGTCGAAGAGGGCCTCCGCCTCGGCCGGGGCGAGGTTCTCGGTGCGGGCGGTCGGGTGCCCGTGGTCGGAGCTGGTGCAGCCGTATTCCTTGAAGAAGGCGCGGCGGGCGCGGTGGGCCTCGAGATAGCCGGCCCAGCATCCGGTGTCGCAGCCGGTGATCTCGCCCAGCCGGTCGAGGTTGCCGGCGAAGCCCTCGAAGTCGGGATCGACCACGGTGTCCGGGCGGTAGCCGGGCAAGACGCGGCCCGGCCAGCCGGAATCGCGGATCGCCGCGTGCCAGCGCAGGTCGTCGAGGGCGCCGTCGGTGGTCGAGATCGCCTCGATGCCGAAACGCTCGAAGAGGGCGCGGGGGCGGAACTCCGGCCGGGCGAGGCACCCGGCAATGGTGTCGTAATAGTGATCGGCGGTTTCGGCCGAGAGGCGGCGGTCGAGGCCGAACACCGTCTCGAAGGTATGGTCGAGCCAGAGCCGCGACGGCGTGCCGCGCAGGAGGTGGTAATTCTCGGCGAAGCGATGCCAGATCCTCCGGCCGTCGGTCTCGGTCGGGCCGCCGTCGCTCCGGGGCACGCCGAGCGCGGCGAGCGGCACGCCCTGGGAGCAGAGCATGCGAAAGACATAATGGTCGGGCACCACGAAGAGCTGCGCCGGATCGGGAAAGGGCGCGTTCTCGGCGTACCAGCGCGGGTCGGTATGGCCATGCGGGCTGATGATGGGCAGGCCGCGCACCGTCTCGTAGAGGTCCCGGGCGAGGCCGCGCGCCCCGGGCTCGATCGGAAACAGCCGGTCCGGATCCAGCAGGCCCATGCATCTCCCCCGCGGGCGCCCTCCGGCCGCCTCACCGAATGTCGCCCTGCTCCCGAAAGTCAATACGGGGCGGGGAAGCCACGGTCAACGCATGGGGCCTCGCGCAGGTGGCACGACCAGACCTTGTCGGTGCCCGGCCGACGTGCCAAGCAGGGTCGTCGCGGGCGGCGGGGGAGCGGTATGAGCGCCAGAAACCAGGCAATGAAGGAAGCCGGTCGGCCGGGCGGCCTGCCTGCGGGGGCGGGGTCGTGACCGCGCTGCCGGTGAACCGCTTCAAGCGGCGGCTCGCGGCGCGCGAGCAGCAGATCGGGCTCTGGGGCGCCTTGCCCGGCAGCTATGTGGCCGAGATCCTCGCGGGAGCGGGCTTCGACTGGCTGGTCTTCGACACCGAGCATGCGCCGGGCGACCCGATCTCGGTGCTCCCGCAGCTTCAGGCGGCGGCCGCCTACGAGGTCGCGCCGGTGGTGCGCGCGGCGACCAACGACACGGTGCTGATCAAAAGGCTGCTCGACGCCGGCGCCCAGACGCTGCTGATCCCTTACGTGCAATCGGCGGCGGAGGCCCGGGCGGCAGTGGCGGCGATGCGCTATCCGCCGCGCGGCCTGCGGGGGGTGGCGACGACCACGCGGGCGGGGCGGTTCGGGCGCGTCGAGGATTATGTGCTGCGCGCCGAGACGGAGCTCTGCCTGATCGTGCAGGTCGAGACCCGCGAGGCGCTCGATGCGCTCGACGAGATCATGGCGGTCGACGGGGTGGATGCGATCTTCATCGGGCCGGCCGATCTCGCGGCGAGCCTGGGGCATCCCGGCGCGGCCGGGCATCCCGAGGTGGTCGCGACCGTCGAGGAGACGATCCGGCGCATCGTCGCGGCCGGCCGCCCGGCCGGCATCCTCACCCTCGATCCCGCCTTCGCGCGGCGTTGCATGGCGTTCGGGACCTGCTTCACCGCCGTGGGCATCGACGCGGCGATGCTCGCGCGCGGCGCCGAGGCGCTGGCGGCGTCCTTTGGGAGCGGCTGAAGCGAGGCTCCGGCGCGCGCACGGACCGGGCCGGGATCAGGCCGAAAGCTGCGCCACCAGATGATCGCCGAGGCGCAGCGCGAGCTGGACCACCGTATAGGTCGGGTTCGCATGGCCGCCGGTGGAGAAGACGCTGGAGCCGCCGATATAGAGATTGCTCATCCCGTGGATGCGGCAATCGGCGTCCACCACGCCCTCGGCAGGATCGGCGCTCATGCGGGTCGTGCACATGTGGTGGTGCAGCCCGACCTCGCCCTGGCCCTCGCCCATGGCCGGCCAGACCACCGGCTCGGCCATCAGCCAGTCTCGGATCTGCACGCGGCCGAGCCCCTGTTCGGCGAAGCGCTGAGCGATCAGCGTGGCGGCGGTGCGCGTGGTATGGGCGTCGAGTTCGGTGAACTGCCAGTCGAGCGCGAGGCGGCGGTGGCCGAAGATGTCGCGCTCCTCGGCGAGCATCACCCGGCTGTCGGGATTGAGCGATTGCTCGATGATGACCGCGAGCCAGCCCTGGTCGCGGTCCTCGGCGTTGAGGTTCTCCCAATATTCCCCGAGCCCGCCGAAGTCGCAGTCGAGCGGCCGCCCGAGCACCTTTTCCGCCAGCCGCTCGGAGAATTCGCCCGAGCAGATGACGCTGCGCGCGGCTTCCCGCGTGAATTCAAGGCCTTTCGTGCCGACGAGAAGGTTGAAGTTGAGGATCTCGTATTCGTCCATCAACTCCGCCGTCGGCTCGTAGCCGCGACCGGTCGGCACCTCGCTCTCGAAGAGCACGCTGCCGATCTTGAAGGCCATGTGCTCGGCGAAGAAGCGGCCGACGAGATCGTTGGAATTGCCGATGCCCTCGGGGATCTGGCTGTTGGCGTTGAGCAGGAAGCGCGGGTTCTCGAGCCCGCCGAGGCAGAGGCAGAAGAGGCGCGCCCGGACCGGGAAGCCGGCATCGCCCGGCGCATAGGACTTGAACAGCGCCGTCTCGACCGTGGCGAGCGTCGGATCGAGGCGCATGTCCACCAGATTGGCGTTCACGGCGAGGGTGATGCGCTCGGAGGCCGCGAGCTCGTCGTGGTATTTCTCGCCGAAGCGGGTCGGCGGGCTCTGCCGGAACTTGATGATCGGCATGTCCGGGCCGGCGTAATCGTCGACCCGGTCGGGAAAGACCTCCGCAGGCGGCAGGTCGAGCACCGTGTCGGCTTCCTCCGCATAGGGGTCGAGGTCGGTCTTGTCGATCGGCCAGCCGCTCAGCGGATGATAGGGATGATGCTCGAAATCATGGGGCTCCAGCGTACGGCTGCGCCCGCCCCAGTGGTTCGAGGTGCCGCCGAAGAAGCGCAGCCGCGTCACGTCGGTCTGGTAGTAATCGTGGCCGATCACGTCGCCGACGTAGAGTTCCTGCGATTCCGGGGTGTAGTCGAGGTCGCCGCCCTCCATGAGCGCGACGTCGAAACCCGCCTCCGCCAGCTTGCGCGCGATGCAGATCCCGGCCGGGCCGGTGCCGATCACGCAGGCGTCGAATTCCCGCTCGAAGGCCTGGCGGTCGGCGGTGTTCGCATCGAGGATCATGCGATCCGGCCGTCTTGCCATCCCGCTCCGGCCGCGCGGGCAGGTCCGGACAGCGGACAGAAGAATCGGGGAAAGGATTGCGGCGACTTCATACCATGCACTCGCGACTAGCGGATACCATCGGAAACGATCGGGCCGATCTACACCATCAACAGGCGGTTGGGCCAGCAACATCGCCGTGACCGGCCCGCGGCCTGTCTAGCAAGCGGCGCGCCGCTTGGCCAGACGCCCGCGCGGCTGAAGGGCGGGCGGGAGCGGACTTTCGCCCGGTATGGTTTCCGCGCTCCAGGCGGGCGCTGCCCTCGTCTTGTTGCGGGACGGTCGAGAAAGAAGGAATGGGCACCAAGTCCGATCGCCCCGAGGCGCCGGCAGAGCCCGCTTGTATGCGGAAGGCGCCGCGGCTACGTTCCGCTGCGAAGGAGGCCCGCATGGTTCGTCTGATTGCCCTGACGGTCGTCGAGCTGGTGGCCAATGCCATCGGCCTTCTGGTGGCCAAGTGGCTGCTGCCCGGCTTCGTCATCACGCCCCCGGGCTTTCTCTGGGTCATCGTGATCTTCACCGCGGCGCGCTTCATCCTCGCGCCGCTGATCTTCAAGCTCTCGTTCAAATACGTGCGCGCCATCACCGGCGGCATCGCCCTGGTGACAACCTTCGTCGGGCTGCTCGTGACCACCTGGCTGACCGACGGGCTGGTGATCACCGGCTTCTCGACCTGGGTGATCGCCACCCTGGTGGTCTGGCTCTTCGGGGTCATCGCCGTGCTGATCCTGCCGCTGGTCATCTTCAAGAAGGCGCTCGCCCAGCGCGCGGGATCGGGGAACTCGCTCCCGCCCATGCGCTAGGAGCGCCGAACCGCCGGATCGCGGTTCAGGTGAGCAGGGTTGCCTGCGGCTCTGTCGCAGGCAGCGCTTGCCCTCAGTCGCAGGCCTCCGCCCGGGCGAGCAGGAAGGCCCTTTCCCGCGCGTTGCGGCTGAGCCGGGCGGCGGCCTCGAACTGGGCGCGGGCCTCGGCCCGGCGACCGGCCCGGAACAGGCAATCGCCCCGTGCCGCCGGCAGGGGCGCGTAGCCCTGCAAGGCATCGGCCCCGGCGATCGCGTCGATCAGCCGCAGGCCGGTCTCGGGGCCGAAGGCCATGCTATGGGCGACCGCCCGGTTGAGATCGACCACCGGCGAGGGCATCACCACGCGCAACCGGTCGTAGAGCGCCGCGATGCGGGGCCAGTCCGTGTCTCCGGGGCTGCGCGCGCGGGCGTGGCAGGCGGCGAGCGCGGCCTGGAGGACATAGGGGCCGTCACCTCCCAGCGCCTCGGCACGGGCGAGCGCGTCGAGGCCACGGCGGATCATGAGTTGGTCCCAGCGCGCGCGGTTCTGCTCGGTCAGCGTCAGCAGCGCGCCGTCCGGTCCGACACGCGCGGCGAGGCGCGAGGCCTGGATCTCCATCAGGGCGAGCAGGCCCAGCACCTCGGCCTCGTCGGGCATCAGCCCGGCCAGGATGCGGCCGAGCCGCTGCGCCTCGAGGCAGAGGTCCGGCCGGACCAGGTCCTCGCCCGCGGTGGCGGCATAGCCCTCGTTGAAGATCAGGTAGATCACCTCCAGCACCGAGGCGAGCCGCGCCGCGCGCGCGGCGCCGCGTGGCACCTCGAAGCCCAGGCCCGCCCTTGCGATGGTCTTCTTGGCGCGGACGATGCGCTGGGCGATGGTCGGCTCGCTTGCGAGGAATGCACGGGCGATCTCCTCGGTAGTCAGGCCGCCGACCACCCGCAGCGTGAGCGCCGCGCGGACATCGGCCGAGAGCACCGGGTGGCAGGCGGCGAAGATGAGGCCCAGCAACTCGTCGCCGGGATCCCCACCCGCGGCCGGGTCGGTCTCCTCGGCGAAGCCGGCCTCCGCGTCCATATCCCGCGCGATCTGCTCGTGCTTGCGCGCGCGCATCCTGTCGCGGCGCAGCGCATCGATGGCGCGGCGCCGCGCGACCGTCATCAGCCAGGCGCCGGGATTGGCCGGCACGCCGGTTTCCGGCCATTCCGCGAGGGCGACGACCAGGGCGTCCTGCGCCAGTTCTTCCGCCTGGTCGACGTCGCGCAGGATCCGGACCAGGCCCCCGATGAGCCTGGCCCGCTCGATGCGGAACACCGCCTCGATCGCCTGTCGCGTCTCGCCCGCCGCCATGCCGCCTTGTCGGCCGAAGCCCCGGACGAGGCAAGCGGGCAATGGCCGGCGGTCTCATGCGGGCTTCGCTCGGCCACCCGCAACAAGGCCACGGAGACCGCGCTGCTTCCGGACCCCAACGCCCGGAAAGGGCCTCAGCTGCCGGCGAGCTTCTCGCGGGTCCTTTCGTGGATCTCCTTGACCTCCGGCGTCAGGATCTCCTGGAAATCGGCCATCTCGTAGAGCGGCCGGATCTCGAGCTCGCTCGGGCCCGGCATGGGATTGGGGCAGCGCTTCGCCCAGGCGAGCGCCTCCTCCATGTCCTTGACCTCCCAGAGCCAGTAGCCGGCGACCAGTTCGCGGGTCTCGGCGAAGGGCCCGTCGATGACCCTGCGGCCGGGGCCGTCGAAGGCGACGCGCTTGCCGTGGGAGGAGGGCTTGAGGCCGTCGCCGGCGAGCATGACGCCGGCCTTGACCAGCTCCTCGTTGAACCGGCCCATCGCCTCGAACATCGCCGTCGTCTCGGGGTCCGCCCGCATGCCCGCTTCGCTGTCGTCGGTCGCCTTCACCAGAACCATCACGCGCATCGTCTCTCTCCGTGTCTGAGCCGGCCCCTTCGGCCGGATATTGAAACGACGAACGCGATCTCCGGAAATCGACACCGCCGCGGAACTTTTTCGCCGGCCGCGTCCGCAGGGCGTGGCGCCTTGCCGGCCGCCGCCATCATTCTCCGGCGCCGGAGAACTGGTCGAAGGCGTGCATGGCATCGGCCGCATACATCAGCGCCGGCCCGCCGCCCATGTAGACCGCCATGCCGAGGGCCTCCTCGACTTCCTCGCGGCTCGCCCCGAGCTTGACCAACGCCTCCATGTGGAAGCCGATGCAGCCATCACAGCGCGTGGCCACGCCGATGGCGAGCGCGATCAGCTCCTTGGTCTTGGTGTCGAGCGCGCCCTCCCGGGTCGCCGCGCTCGCCATGGCGCTGAAACCCTTCATCGTCTCGGGAATGTTCTTGCGCAGCACCCGGACGCCGCCGACGATGCGCCTGGTGATCTCGGGATAGGATTTGCTCATGGGGCCCTCGCCTCCTTCCACGCCGACCTTCGGTAGATTGGCTCCTCCGGGCCCTGTCAAGCGGCCTGCACCGGCGTGAGCCCGGAGATCTGGGTCGCGCTCTCGGTCGGCGCGGCCTTCCTGCAGAACCTGCGCTCGGCGCTGCAGAAATCCCTCTCCGGGCGCGTCGGCGTGCTCGGGGCGACCTATGCGCGCTTCCTCTTCGCGGCGCCGCTCGCGGTGCTGCTGGCCGCCGTGCTCGGAGCGGGCGCCGGGGGCGCGCCGGGGATCGCCGCCACCTTCGTGCTCTGGGCACTGGTCGGGGGCGCGGGCCAGATCGCCGGGCAGATGCTGCTCCTGCAGGTCTTCGCCATGCGCAACTTCGCGGTCGGCAACGCGTTTGCACGCACCGAGACGATCCAGGCGGCGCTGCTCGGCGCGCTGCTGCTCGGCGACTGGCTGGGGCCGCTCTCCTGGGGCGGTGTGGCGATCAGCGTCGCGGGCGTGCTGCTGCTCTCGGCCAGGAACGGCTGGCGCGGCGGCATCCTCAACCGCGCGGCAGGGGTCGGCATCGCCTCGGGCACCGCCTTCGCGCTCTCCGGCGTCTCCTACCGGGCGGCGGCGCTGGCGCTCGAAGGCGACGGCGGCTTTCTCCTGCGCGCGGCCTTCACGCTGGCCTGCGTGACGGTGGCGCAGACGCTCTTCATGACGCTCTGGATGCGCTGGCGCCAGCCCGGCGCGGTCGGGGCCGTGCTGCGCGCCTGGCGCCTCGCCGTCCCGGTGGGGGCGGTCGGCATGCTCGCCTCGCTCGGCTGGTTCACCGCCTTCACCCTGGCCCCGGCGGCGGAGGTCAAGGCGGTGGGGCAGGTGGAGATCCTCTTCAGCCTGCTGACCGCACGGCTCGCCTTCGGCGAACGGCCGAGCGCCCAGGAAATCGTCGGGATCGCCCTGGTGGTGGGCGGTATCCTGCTCCTGGTACTGACCCGCTAACCGGCCTGCGCCGGGCGCCCGGTTGAGTCGCCACCCTGAGCCCCGCTCCTCGGGGCGAGCGGAACTACGCGATCGCAGGCACCGGCGCGACCACCCGTGCCCGGGCGTCCGATGCGCCGGACGATTTCTTCCTCGACCCCGCGGCGATCGCCGAGGCAGCGCATTTCCTCACCCACCAGCCCCTCTCCGCCTGGACCTTCGAACTCGATCTGCGTCCGTTCGGCGAGCGGTGGCAGGGGGAACTTGCGGCCGCCTCACCCCAGTCGAGCGTACGGGCAATGCAGCACTGTGAACGAAGCGATGCAAGCGAGGCGTCGGTACGGCAAGAGCCTGGACGCCTGCTTCACCCACGTGCGCGCGTATTCGACCTGCACCCCTGGCCTACGCGCCGAAGCAGCCGGGTTGATTTGGTGTGCACGGCGGTAACTTCCGTATGGCTGGGGCCTTGATCGGAGCCGAAGAAATTCGGCGATGCCCTAAAAAGGAACGAAAGATATCTAGGTCATAGTTCGCGCGTAGCAGGTAACAAATATGGCACTGCGCTACCTAAAATCCTCGGGACTTACTGCGGGTTTGGATTTACCCTGATCAACTGACAACCCCTGCTTGTTCCCGATCTGCATTGGGCGGCTTGAGGCCGCCGGAGCGTATTGGCGGTCCTCATGAAATCGCTCAAGATTCGAGAACCGCGTGAACTCGCCCTCGAAGGCGAGATCCACCGTGCCGATCGGCCCGTGGCGCTGCTTGCCGATGACGACCTCGGCGCGGCCGTGCAGCGCGCTCATCTCGTCCTTCCACTTCATCATGCCCTCGATGTCGTGGTCGCCCGGCTTCTCGCGCTCCTTGTAGTATTCCTCGCGGAAGACGAACATCACCACGTCGGCGTCCTGCTCGATCGAGCCCGACTCGCGCAGGTCCGAGAGCTGCGGGCGCTTGTCCTCGCGGCTCTCCACCTGGCGCGAGAGCTGGGAGAGGGCGATCACGGGGATGTTGAGCTCCTTGGCGATGGCCTTCAAACCTTGCGTGATCTCCGAGACCTCCTGGACGCGGCCCTCGGAGCGGGCTGAAGCCGGGCGGGCGAGCTGGAGATAGTCGATGAAGAGCGCGTCGAGCCCGTGCTGGCGCTTGAGCCGCCGCGCCCGCGCCGCGATGGTCGAGATCGGCAGGGCCGGCGTGTCGTCGATGAAGAGCGGCGCGTTCTCCAGCGCCTTGGCCGCCTCGATGAAGCGGCGCATCTCCTCCTCGCTCATGCGCCCCTCGCGGATCTGGTTCGAGGGCACCCGCGCAGCCTCTGAGAGGATGCGGGCGGCGAGCTGCTCGGAGGACATCTCCAGCGAATAGAAGCCGACGACGCCGCCCTCGATGGCACCCTCGCTGCCGTCGGGCTTCGTGCCCTTCCGATAGGCCTTCGCGATGTTGAAGGCGATGTTGGTGGCGAGCGCGGTCTTGCCCATGGACGGCCGGCCGGCGAGGATCAGGAGGTCGGAGGGATGCAGCCCGCCGAGCTTGTGGTCGATGTCGACAAAGCCGGTCGAGATCCCGGCGAGACCGCCGTCGCGCAGATAGGCGGCATTGGCGACGTTGACCGCGTCGAAGACCGCGCGGCGGAAGCTCTGGAAGCCCTTGTCGACCTTGCCTTCCTCGCCGAGCTGGTAGAGCGCCTGCTCGGCCTCGACGATCTGGTCCTTGGGCTCGCTGTCGACCTCCATGCGCGTCGCCTTCTCCGCGATCTCCTGTCCGATCAGGATCAGGTTTCGGCGGATGGCGAGGTCGTAGATCAGCTGTGCATAGTCCCGCGCGGCGAAGAGCGAGATCGCGGCACCCGCGAGCCGCACGAGATAGGCCGGGCCGCCGAGCGTGTCGAGTCCGGTATCGGCCTCGAAGAAGGCCTTGAGCGTGACCGGGGTGGCGAGCGCGTTCTTCTTGATGCGCTCGCCGGTCACCTCGAAGATCCGCGCATGCACCGGGTCGAAGAAATGCTCCGGCCGCACGATGCCGGCGACCCGGTCGTAGACGTCGTTGTTGACGAGCAGCGCGCCGAGCAGCGCCTGTTCGGCCTCGATATTGCTCGGAAGCGGCTGCGCGAGCTCGGGGGCGGCTGGTCCGTCGGCCATGAGTCGGTCTCCTTCGGGCCGCCTTATAGCCCGAAGCCGGCGAAACGCGCCCTGTTAAACCTGGGGATAGCGGGTATGGACGCGAAATTCGCGCCCCGGTTGTGGCGGGACCGGCGCCGGGCTTTCCGGCTCCGGCCGAGCCTAGCGGATGATCATCTCGGGCCCCATGAACCAGGTGGGCAGGACCGTGGAGATCCAGGGCACGTAGGTCACGATGATCAGGAACAGGAACAGGATGCCGAGCCAGGGCAGGGCGGCCCTGACCACGCGCATCATCGGCATGGACGCCACCGAGGAGGTGACGAAGAGATTGAGCCCGACCGGCGGGGTGATCATGCCGATCTCCATGTTCACCACCATGATGATGCCGAGATGG
>NZ_DAIUBO010000008.1:0-37604 GCF_036846665.1 Amaricoccus sp.
CCGGTCCTTGTTCAGCGGCTCGGGGATGAGGAGGTGGCCGCCCCGGCCGGGGCGGAACCAGCCGCGCTCGGCGAGATGCGCGCCGCCGCCGTAGCCGCCGGTCTCCTCGTCGGCGGTGCCCGAGATCTCGATGGCGCCCGCATGATCCGGGCGCAGGGCGAGGAAGGCCTCGACCGCCACGATCGCCGCGGCGAGTCCACCCTTCATGTCGCAGGTGCCCCGCCCCCAGATGCGGCCGTCGCTCAGATCCGCCGCGAAGGGATCGCGCGTCCAGCCCTGGCCCACCTCCACCACGTCGACATGGCCGTTGAAATGCACGCAGGGCCCCGGCCGCGCGCCCTCGCGCCGCGCGATCACGTTCCAGCGCGGATAGCGGTCGCTGTCGCCCGGCGCGCCCTCGCCCCGGACGAAGTCGATGGCGAAGCCCTGGGGCGCGAGCCGTGCGGCGATCAGGTCGCAGATCGCGCGGTAGTTCTCGCCTGGCGGATTGACTGTCGGGATTCGCACCAGCGCCTGGGTGAGCGCGATCGCATCCTCCCGCCGGTCGGCGACGGCGGCGCCGAGCGCTTCCGCGAGGTCAGACATGGCAATGTTCCTTTGCCGCCAAGTCTTGTCCCGATGCGCCGATTCGTCCAGCCGCACGGCATTGCTGTTCGGGGTGATCGCAATTGACCGCGCGTCGTTGCCGATTGGAGTTCCGCGCGCACCTAGCGCCGCCATCCCGCCCGGCGGCACCGCCGGGCAGCGCCCGCCCCGCCCCGTCTCGCCGAAGGCGTGCCTCCGGCACGACGCGGGCGCTTTGCACCCGCCGGGTCGTGCGCTGCCCTCATCTCGGGGCGGTCAGGTCGTAGCGGGAAGAATGGGGGACCAGATGCGATTGCCCGGCATTGCTGTTGCGGCGCAGCGGCGGGGCGGATACTTGTGGCGCCGGTCACGCGCGTCAAACGGGACGGCGCGATGGGGAAGGATCGGACCGATGCTCAGGATTTCTGCGGGCGCCGCCGCGCTCGCATCCGCACTCGTGCTGGCGGCCGCCGCCGGCGCCCAGGAATACAAGTTCAAGCTGCACCATTTCCTCTCGGAGCTCACGCCCTCGCATACCGAGATCATCGCGCCCTGGGTGGAGCGGGTCGAGGCGAATTCGGGCGGTCGGGTGGATATCGAGATCTATCCCTCCATGTCGCTCGGCGGCAAGCCGCCGGAGCTGGTCTCCCAGGCCCGCGACGGCGTGGTGGATCTGGTCTGGACGCTGAACGGCTACACGCCCGGGCTCTTTCCGCGCACGGAGGTCTTCGAGCTTCCGACGGTCTATCGCAACGACCCGAGTGCGGCGAACCTCGCCATGCGGGCGTTGTTCGACGCCGATCTCGCCGAGGATTACGCCGGGCTCGAGGTGATGTTCCTGCAGGTCCATACCGGCAACGGGCTGCACATGGTCGATCGCGAGGTCCATGCCCCGGCCGATCTCGCCGGGCTGAACCTGCGCACGCCCTCGCGCACCGGCGCCTGGGTGATCGAGGCGCTCGGGGCCAATCCGGTGGCCATGCCGGTGCCGGATCTGCCGCAGGCGCTCTCGCGCAAGGTGGTCGATGGCGCGCTCCTGCCCTGGGACATCGTGCCGCCCCTGAAGCTGCAGGAGCAGACCGGCTTCCAGGTGGACGGTGACGGCCAGGTCCGGCTCGGCAGCTCGACCTTCCAGCTCTCCATGAACCTCGAGCGCTGGAACGGCCTGCCGCCCGACATCCAGCAGGCCTTCCTCGACGCGAGCGACGCGGCCTGGGCGGAGGAGCTCGGCCATATCTGGCGCCGCGCCGACGACGCCGGCATCGCCATCTCGCAGGAGGCCGGGGTCAACTACTACCGCCTTACCCCGGAGGAGACCGCGGCCTTCGAGGCGGCGGTCGCCCCGGTCGTCGACCGCTGGGTGGCGGATATGGCGAGCCAGGGCATCGACGGCGCCGGGCTCGTGGAGCGCGCCCGCGCCGCCATCGCGGAGAATGCCGCCGGCGGCTCCTGAATGGCGCAGGCGGCGGAACGGCGCGGGCTGGCGGGCGCGGTCGCGCGGCTGGCCGAGGGCTTCGCGCTGGCCGGCGGCCTGCTTCTGGTGGCGGTGGTCTGCGTCAACGCCTGGTCGATCCTCGCCCAGGCGTTGGCCGGACGGCCGTTTCCCGGCACCTTCGAGCTGACCGAGATGGGCGTGGCAGTGGCGGTCTTCCTCTTCCTGCCCTATTGCCAGATCAGCGGCGCCAATGTCAGCGCCGACATCTTCACCGCCCGCGCGTCGCGGCGCTGGATCGCGCGGCTCGGCATGGTGGCGGCCTGCGTGGCGCTCGGCTTCAGCCTGCTGCTCGCCGAGCGCATGTGGTTCGGACTCCTGGACCAGCGCGCCTACAATCTCACCACCGCGATCCTGCAGGTGCCGGTCTGGTGGGCCTTCGTGCCGGTGCTCGCCGCGCTGATCCTCCTGGCGGCGGCGGCGCTGGTCAGCCTCCAGGACGCCCGCCGCGCCGCGAAGGCGTCCTGAGCCGCGATGCTCGACGCGCTGGCGACGGGCTTTGCCGGGCTCGCGATCCTCGTCGCCCTCATCGCCGCGCGCATGCCCATCGCCTATGCGATGATCCTGGTGGGCGGCGCCGGCATCGCGGTGCTCGGGGGGCCGGCGATCCTGCTCGCCCAGCTCAAGACGCTCGCCTACGGCCAGTTCGCCACCTACGACCTCTCGGTGGTGCCGATGTTCGTGCTGATGGGCGCGCTCGCCGCCCGCGCCGGGCTTTCCCAGGATCTCTTCCGGGCCGCGCGCGCCTGGTTCGGCTGGCTGCGCGGCGGGCTCGCCATGGCGGCGATCACCGCCTGCGCGGGCTTCGGCGCGGTCTGCGGCTCCTCGCTCGCCACCGCCTCGACCATGGGCCGGGTCGCCCTGCCGGAGCTGAAGGCCCATGGCTATTCCGGGCCGTTCGCCACCGGCACGCTCGCCGCCGGCGGCGTGCTCGGCATCCTGATCCCGCCGTCGGTGGTGCTGGTGCTCTATGCGGTGCTGGTCGAGGCCAATATCGTGACCATGTTCATGGCGGCACTCCTGCCCGGCATGATCGCGGTGGCGATGTTTCTCGCCACCATCGCGCTGGTGGTGGCGCTCCGCCCCGCCTCGGGACCGCCCAGCGAAGCGGTCGGGGCGGCCGAGTTCCGCCGGGCGAGCCTCGGCGTCATCCCGGTGGCGGTGATCTTCGGGCTGGTGATCGGCGGCATCTATGGCGGGCTCTTCACCCCGACCCCGGCGGCGGCGGCGGGGGTGTTTCTCGTGACGCTCTACGGGGCCGCCCGTCGGCTGCTCGGCTGGGCGGCGCTGCGCGCGGCGCTGCTCGAGACCGCGCGCACCACGGGCATGATCTATCTGATCCTGCTCGGGGCGGAACTCCTGAAGATCTTCATGAGCCGCGGCGGCGTGCCCCAGGCGACCGCGGCCTGGCTCGGCGGCTCCGGCCTGCCGCCGCTGGCGATCCTGGTGCTGCTGCTCTTGGCGCTGATCCTGCTCGGCTGCCTGATGGATTCGCTCTCGATGATCCTGCTCGCGATCCCGTTCTTCTGGCCGGTGCTGGTGGAGATCAACGGCGGGCTCCATGCCGGCGCCGAGGGCGCCTTCGGCATGTCGACCGAGGAGCTCAAGATCTGGTTCGGGATCCTCGCGCTGATCGTGGTGGAGCTCGGCCTGATCACGCCGCCGGTGGGCATGAACGTCTTCATCATCTCCTCGCTCGACCCGGAGACGCCGATGGCCGCGACCTTCCGTGGGGTGACGCCGTTCTTCCTCGCCGAGATCCTGCGGGTGGCGCTGCTGCTCGGCTTTCCCGCGATCGTGCTGTTCCTGCCGCGGGTCCTGGCGGGCTGACTCATGCTCGATGGGCTGATCCGCCCCCTGATCGACCCGCCGCTCGACCGGGCGGGGCGCTGGCTGGCGGCGCGGGGCCTGGGCGCCGATGCGCTCACCCTCGCCGGGCTGGGCGCTCCTGCCGCTCGCGGCCTCGCGGCTCGCGGACGGGCTCGACGGCGCGGGCCACGCGCCGGACCGATCTCGGCGGCTATTTCGACATCACCGCGGATTTCCTGGTCTATGGCGCGGTGCCGCTCGGCTTCGTCCTTCTGGAGCCCGGCAGCAATGCCGTCGCCGGGGCGGTGCTGCTCCTCTCCTTCTACGTCAATGGCGCGAGCTTTCTCGGCTTCGCCATCCTGGCCGAGAAGCGCGGGCTGGAGACCCGCGCGCGGGGCGCGAAGTCGATCCATTGTTCCGGCGGGCTGCTGGAGGGGACCGAGACCATCGCCTTCTTCGTCGGCTCTGCCTCTGGCCCGGCGGCTTTGCGGCCCTCGCCCTCGGCTTCGCGGGCCTGACCTTCCTGACCGCGGCCATGCGGCTGCGGCATGCCCGTCATGCGTTCCGCGAGCCGCCGCCTTAACCACGTCAAGCGAAACAAGCCGCTTCGCCGCAACGCCGCGAGATTTAACCCTGATCGGCCCGGAGGCGGCTTTGACCGCCGTCCGGGGCGCTGCTAACACGCCGGCAGTCCCGAATCAGTGGTGAAGGCTTATCGATGACCGCGTCCAACCTCGTTCCGATCCCCGAACTCTTCGTCTCCTACGACAGCGCCGCCAAGCTGAAGGTCGAGGCGGGCGACCTTCCCTCCTGGGACCTCACCCAGCGGCAGGTCTGCGACCTGGAACTCCTGATGAACGGCGGCTTCAACCCGCTCAAGGGCTTCCTCTCGCAGGCGGATCACGAGGCGGTGGTGGCCGGGATGCGGCTCGCGGACGGCACGCTCTGGCCGATGCCGATCAATCTCGACGTCTCCGAGGCCTTCGCCGCCAGCATCGAGCCGGGACAGGACATCGCGCTGCGCGACGCGGAGGGCGTCATCCTCGCGATCATGTCGGTCACCGACCGCTGGACCCCGGACAAATCCGCCGAGGCCGAGGGCGTCTTCGGCGCCGACGACATCAAGCATCCGGCGATCAACTACCTGCATCACCGCGCGGGGCCGGTCTATCTCGGCGGCCCGATCACCGGCATCCAGCAGCCGGTGCATTACGATTTCCGCGCCCGGCGCAACACGCCGAACGAGCTGCGCGCCTATTTCCGCAAGCTCGGCTGGCGGCGGATCGTCGCCTTCCAGACCCGCAACCCGCTGCACCGGGCGCACCAGGAACTCACCTTCCGCGCCGCGCGCGAGGCGCAGGCGAACCTCCTGATCCACCCGGTGGTCGGCATGACCAAGCCCGGCGATATCGACCACTTCACCCGGGTGCGCTGCTACGAGGCGGTGCTCGACCAGTATCCCTCGTCGACCACCTCGCTCTCGCTTCTCAACCTCGCCATGCGCATGGGCGGGCCGCGCGAGGCGGTCTGGCACGGCATCATCCGCCGCAACCACGGCTGCACCCACATGATCGTCGGCCGCGACCATGCCGGGCCGGGCAAGAATTCGGCGGGTCAAGATTTCTACGGTCCCTACGAGGCGCAGGAACTCTTCGCCAGGCACCAGGACGAGATCGGCGTCGAGATGGTCGACTTCAAGCAGATGGTCTATGTCCAGGAGAAGGCGCAGTACGAGCCGCGCGACGAGGTCGCCGAGGGCGAGACCATCCTCGACATCTCCGGCACCGAGCTGCGCCGCCGCCTGCAGGAGGGGCTGGAGATCCCCGACTGGTTCTCCTTCCCTGCCGTGGTGGCCGAGCTGCGCCGCACCAAGCCGCCCCGCGCCGAGCAGGGCTTCACGGTGTTCTTCACCGGCTTCTCCGGCTCGGGCAAGTCGACGATCGCCAACGCGCTGATGGTCAAGCTCATGGAGATGGGCGGCCGGCCGGTGACGCTGCTCGACGGCGACGTGGTGCGCAAGAACCTCTCCTCGGAGCTCGGCTTCTCCAAGGAGCACCGGGATCTCAACATCCGTCGCATCGGCTATGTCGCCTCGGAAATCACCAAGAACGGCGGCATCGCCATCTGCGCCCCCATCGCGCCCTATTCCGCCACCCGCTCGGCGGTGCGCGAGGAGATCGAGGCCTTCGGCGCCTTCGTGGAGGTCCATGTGGCGACCTCGATCGAGGAATGCGAGCGGCGCGACCGCAAGGGCCTCTACAAGCTCGCCCGCGAAGGCAAGATCAAGGAATTCACCGGCATCTCGGACCCCTATGAGGAGCCCGCGGAGCCCGAGCTGCGCCTCGACACCGAGAATCTCGACGTCGATTACTGCGCCCAGCAGGTAATCCTGAAGCTCGAGAACATGGGGCTGATCCGGGCCTGATACCGACGGGCCCCTTCGGGGGCCCGTTCGGCGTCTGGCGGGCGGTTTTTGGGGGTCCAAGGCCCCGGGCCAATCTTCGAGTTCGGGTAAGGGCTGGCGCCGCTGAGCAACAGCTTCCGGAGCTCATACTTTCTTCTTCGACCGTCCCGCAGCGAGACGAGGGCAGCGCCCGCCCCGGCAGGTGCGAAGCGCCCGCGTCGTGCCGGGGGCACGCCTTCGGCGTGACGGGGCGGGGCGGGCGCTGCCCGGCGGTGTCCGCCGGGCGGGATGGCGACGCTAGGCGCGGGAAGAGATACGGCGGCGGGGGCAGGCAGGCGCAGGCCGTGCTGGCGCACGGCCGGGCCTTCGGGCTGCCTTGCGCAGCACTCAGTAGATCGTCGCGACCGGCTGCCCAAGCGCCATGGCGCCGGCGTATTGCGCCTGCGGGCCGGCCTGGAGCGGGTGGTAGCGCGCGCCCTGCACGTCGCGGAAGCGCCGCTCGAGCCCCGCGGCGCGGTAGAAGCCCGCGCCACCCGCGAGCTCCATCGCGAGCTCCACGGCGCGGATCGCGTTCTCGCCGACCAGGGTCCGGCCGATCATCACCTCGTTGACGCTCCGCTCGGAGGGGTCGTTGCGGGCCACCTCGGCGAGCATGGCGCCATGGGCGATCTGGGCCGCGCGCAGCGCCGTCTCCATCCGTCCGGCGAGCGCCAGCGCATGCGGGCTCGGCGGCCGCTTGCGCGCCAGCCCCACGGCGATGTCGCGCGCGCTCTCGGCCACCCCGAGATAGACGCCGTAGATCAGCGGGAAGGCGATGGTGGCGATGATCTGGAAGAGCGGATGCCATTCGCCGGCCTTGCGCTTCAGCGGCACGGCGGCGTCGGCCACGAAGAGATCCTCGATGACCACGTCGTTCGAGCCGGTGCCGCGCATGCCGAGCGTGCGCCAGGTCTGCTCGATGCGTACCTCCGGGGCCTTCATCGGCGCCCCGAAATGCAGCACCGAGCGCTCGCCGTCCTCCTCGAGGATGGCGCCCGTCATCAGGATGTCGCCGGCCTCCGCCCCGGAGGTGAAGACCTTGCGCGCGGTGATCCGGTAGCCGCACTCGACCCGCCGCGCCTCGCCCGAGCCGCCGATCCAGTCCGAGCCGCCGCTCGAGAGCAGGATCAGCCGCTCGGCGGCGATGCGGCGCAGGAGCGGCTCCATCGCCGCGACCTGCCGGTGCCGCCAGCGCCAGGCCGGGATCGCCACCTGGTGGGTGTGCATGGCGAAGGCGAGCGCGGTCGAGCCGCAGCCATGGGCGAGGATGCGCAGCATCTCGGCGAGCTCGGCCACCTCCGCGCCGCCGCCACCGAGCTCGACCGGCACCCCGGCCTCGACCAGCCCGGCGGCGCGCAGCCGGGCGTAGTTCTCCGCGACGAAACGGTCGCCCTCGTCCGCTGCCGCCGCGCCCGCCTCGAGCTCCGGCAGCAGCGCCTCGGCCTTCGCGCGGATCGCGACGTCCGCGCCTGCGGTCTCGCGGGCCAACTCCTCAAGTACGCTCATCGATGATCTCCCCTGGTTCAAACGATCCCGGGAAGATCCGCGAATCGCCTTCCGCGATCCAGTCAAGGATCTGTACTGGTCCCTGTTCCGGCTCCGCGATCGCGTGTAGAGTCGCGACGGCAGCAGGGGGAATGCGCGTCCATGGGCGGAACCGGAAGCTACGGACAGTTCTGCCCGGTCGCGATGGCCTCGGAGGTGCTCTGCCAGCGCTGGACGGTGCTGGTGCTGCGCGAGATGCTCTGCGGCACCACCCGGTTTAACGATCTTAGGCGCGGCGTGCCGCGCATGTCGCCGTCGCTGCTCTCGAAGCGGCTCAAGGAGCTGGAGCGGGCGGGGGTGGTCGTGCAGGTCCCGAACGAGGCCGGGGTGGTCGAGTATCACCTGACCGAGGCGGGCGAGGATCTGCGCCCCATCGTCCTGGGCATGGGCTTCTGGGGCCAGCGCTGGGTCGAGTCGCAGCTCTCGCTCAGGAACCTCGATCCTTCGCTGCTGATGTGGGACATGCGCCGCAACCTCGACCCCAGGCCCCTGCCGCCGCGGCGCTGCACGATCAAGTTCCAGTTCCCCGAGCTGGTCCCGGCGCGCCGCTGCTGGTGGCTGGTGGTCGAGGGCGCCACCGTGGACCTCTGCGGATTCGATCCCGGATTCGAGGTCGACCTGCTGGTCACCGCCTCGCTGCGGTCGATGACGGCGATCTGGATGGGGCTGGCCAAGCTCGGCCGGGAGACCGCCGAGGGCCGGGTGCGGATCGACGGCGATCCGGCGATGGCGCGGGACATGGGGCGCTGGCTCCGGCTCAGCACCTTCGCCACCGGCGACCGGCGGGTGGCCTAGGGCCGCGGGGGAGCGAGTCTGCCCGATCCCGACCCGGGCGGCGACGTCAGGAAAGGTCGGCGATGCGCGCCAGGTAGCGGCCGTATTCGGTCTTGAGATAGGGGGCGGCCAGGGCCCGAAGCTCGTCCGTCGAGATCCAGCCGAGCCCGTGGGCGATCTCCTCGGGACAGCCGATCTTGAGGTTCTGCCGCTCCTCGATGGTGCGCACGAAATTCCCCGCATCGAGCAGGCTCGCATGGGTGCCGGTGTCGAGCCAGGCATAGCCGCGGCCCATGCGCTCCACCGTCAGCTGGCCTTCGGCGAGGTAGGAATTCAGGAGGTCGGTGATCTCCAGCTCGCCCCGGGCCGAGGGCCGGATCCGCCGCGCCCGCTCCGGCGCGCTGCCGTCGAGCACGTAGATGCCGGTCACGGCGAAATCCGATTTCGGCTGCGCCGGCTTCTCCTCGATGGAGAGCACCCTGCCGCTGCGGTCGAAGGCCACCACGCCGTAGCGCTCGGGATCGGCCACCTGATAGCCGAAGACGGTGCCGCCCTCGGGCCGGGCGGCGGCGGCCTTGAGCAGCACCGGCAGGTCGTGGCCGAAGAAGATGTTGTCGCCGAGCACCATGGTGGAGGCGGCGCCCGCGAGATAATCCTCGGCCAGCACATAGGCCTGGGCGAGCCCCTCCGGGCGCTCCTGGACCAGATAGTCGAAGGTCATGCCCCATTGCGCGCCGTCCTTCAGCAGGCGGCGGAACTGTTCCTGGTCCTCCGGCGTGGTGATGATGGCGAGCTCGCGCAGCCCCGCCAGCATCAGCACCGAGAGCGGATAATAGATCATCGGCTTGTCGAAGAGCGGCAGGAGCTGCTTGGAGAGCGAATGGGTGATCGGATAGAGCCGGGTGCCCGAGCCGCCGGCCAGTACGATGCCCTTGCGGGCGGGGCCCGGCGCCGTCTGCGTCATGCCAATGCCTCGATCACCTCGGCGACGCCCGCGCGCCAGTCGGGCTGGGCGATGCCGAAATCCCGCCGGATCGCGCTGCAGTCGAGCACGGAATTCATCGGGCGGCGCGCCGGCGTCGGCCAGCCGCTGCTCGCGATCCCCTCCACCACGGGCGCCGTCCCGCCCCGCGCCGCGAAGATCGCCCGCGCGAATTCCGCCCAGGAGACCGCCGGCGCCCCGGTGAAATGCCAGGTGCCGCTGTCGCCACGCCCCTCCGCGAGCGCTCCGGCCATCACGAGAAGCGCATCGGCGATGGCGGCGGCGGGTGTCGGGCCGCCGCGCTGATCCTCGACCACCCGGAGCCTGTCGCGCTCGGCGCCGAGCCGCAGCATGGTCTTCAGAAAATTGCCGCCGTGGCCGGAGAAGACCCAGGCCGTGCGCAGGATGGCGTGCCGCCCGCCTGCCGCGCGCACCAATTCCTCGCCGGCGAGCTTGGTGGCGCCATAGACCCCCAGCGGGCCGGTGGGATCGTCCTCGCGCCAGGGCCGGCCGGGCGCGCCGTCGAAGACGTAGTCGGTCGAGATATGCAGGAAGGGCAGCCCGCGCCGCGCCGCGGCCTGCGCCATGGCGCCGGGTGCCGCGGCATTCACCGCCCGGGCGATCTCTGGCTCGGATTCGGCCTTGTCGACCGCGGTATAGGCGGCGGCGTTGATGACGGCATCCGCCTCGGCCTCCGCGACCGCCCGGGCGCAGGCCTCGGGCGCGAGAAGGTCGGCCTCCGCCCTTCCGAGCGCGGTCACCGCGGCCCCGTGCCGCGCCGCCCGGGCCGCGAGCGCGTTCCCGACCTGGCCCGTGGCGCCGAAGACGAGGACCCGCATCACCTGCCCGCCCCGCGCTCGGGCGCGCTCATGGTTGCGCCTCGACGTCGAAGGGCGATACCCAGGCGCGGAACGCCGGCAGGTCGCGGTCCTTCTCCGACAGGATCACCGCCTCGGGCGCGATGCCCCAGTCGATGCCGAGATCCGCGTCGTTCCAGAGCACGCCCATGTCCGAGGCGGCGTCATAGGGATTGTCGACCTTGTAGACCACCTGCGTGTCCGGGGCCCGCGTGACGAAACCGTGCAGGAAGCCGCGCGGCACCAGGATCTGCGCGCCGTTCTCCGCCGAGATCTCGGCGCTCACCCAGCGCCCGAAGCTCGGCGAGCCCCTGCGCACGTCCACCGCCACGTCGAGGATCGCGCCGCGCGTCACCCGCACGAGCTTGGCCTGGGCGAAGGGCGGCGCCTGGCAATGCAGCCCGCGCAGGGTGCCCGTCGCGGGCGACAGGCTCTCGTTGTCCTGCACGAAGGCGAGATCGAGGCCCGCCGCCGCCATGCGCGCCGCGTTCCAGCTTTCGCAGAAATATCCGCGCGCATCGCCGATGCGGCGCGGGGTGATGATCTTGACTTCCGGGAGCGCGGTACATCTGACTTCCATGATCAGGGCTTAGTCGATCGCCGCCGGCCGCGTCCAGTGGCTTGCAACCCCAAGAGGTGCAAGCGTTGCCCTGGCGCAAGCCTGCGGGCGGAAAGGCGGGCAAATTCGCCCGCAATTGTTGCACTCCTGCCGGGAAGGGTTAATGACGGACCGGAGCAGTCCAGGGGCGGAGAAGCGCTGCAAAGTGGCACGCCTGAAGAAACTTGGGATCCTGTCGGGCCTCTTGCTCGGAGCAGCCGTCGCCACCCCCCCGGCCGCCGGTGCCTTTGAGCTGTTCGGATTCCGCCTCTGGGGCTCGGAGCCCGAGGAAGACCGGATCGAGATCATCGACCCCCTGCCCTATACCGCCACCCTGCGGGTCTCCGGCACCGAGGACGGCGGGCTGCAGAAGCGCATGGAGACGGCCTCGGCGCTCTGGAGCGACCGCGAGACGCCGGCCTCGGGAAACGCGGGGCTGATCTCCAAGGCGCGGGGCGACTACCGGAGGCTGCTGGCCACGCTCTATGCCGAGGGCTATTACGGCCCCTATATCAGCATCCGCATCAACGGCGTCGAGGCCGCGGATCTGACGCTCGCCGCCGAACTGCCGCAGGGCGTTCCGGTGGCGATCGAGATCCAGCCCGGGCCGCCGTTCCTCTTCGGCACCACCCGCATCACCAATGCCCCGCCCTTCCAGCCGGAGGGCCGCGACGGGGTCGAGCCGCCGCGCTCGGTCGGCTTCGAGACCGGCGAGAGCGCGCGCTCCGGCACCATCACGTCGGCCTCGGCACTCGCGGTCGAGCAATGGCGCCAGCTCTCCTACGCCAAGGCGCGCGAGGCGGATCGCGAGGTGATCGCGGACCATCCCACCGGGCGGCTCGACGTGGACGTGACCATCGATCCGGGCCGCAAGGCGCGCTACGGCACCGTCACGGTCGAGGGCGGCAGCCGGGTCGACCGCGAGTTCGTCGCCTATATGGCCAATATCCACGAAGGCGCGCCCTACGATCCCGACGACCTGAACGATGCCGAGGACCGGCTGTCCTCGCTCGGCGTGTTCCGCTCGATCCGGATCGTCGAGGAGGAGAACATCCTCGGGGACGGCAGCCTACCGATGACCATCGTCGTGGAGGACCGCCGCCGGCGCACGATCGGCTTCGGCGGCACCTATTCGACCATCGACGGCCTGGGCGTGCAGGCCTACTGGATGCACCGCAACCTCTTCGGGAAGGCCGAGCGCCTGCGCTTCGATGCCGGCATCGAGGGCCTGCTGCTCACCAGCGACCCGGCCGATTACAACTACAATCTCGGGGTCACCTTCACCAAGCCCGGGGTGATCTCGCCCGACACCAGCTTCTTCGCCTCGCTGCTCGCCCAGCAGCTCGACTGGGAGACCTACCGGCAGACCTCGCTCACCGCGCGCGCGGGCTTCTCCCAGCGCTTCGGCGCGTTCCTGACCGGGGATCTCTTCGGCGAAGTCCAGCGCGCGCGGTTCACCGACGATTTCGGGACCCGCGACTTCCTCACCTTCGCCCTGGTCGGCCGCGGCGAATACGACCGGCGCAACGATCCGCTGAACGCCACCAGCGGCTATTACCTCGCCGGCGACCTGCGCCCATTCTACGAGGCGAAATACGGCAACCCGGCCCTGCGCGGCACCATCGAGGGCCGGACCTATCTGGGCTTCTCGGAGGACGACCGCTTCGTGCTCGCGGGGCGGGCGAAATTCGGCGGCTTCGGCGGCCCGCCGGTCGAGGAAAGCCCGCCCGACATGCTGTTCTTCGCCGGCGGCGGCGGCTCGGTGCGCGGCTACGCCTATAATTCGATCGGCGTCGAGACGACGGATTCGGAGGGCGAGACCGGCGTGGTCGGCGGCCGCGGGCTGGTCGAGGGCTCGGGCGAGTTCCGCTTCCGCTACAACGAGAAATACGGCGGCGTCGCCTTCGCCGATGTCGGCGTGGTCGCCGCCGGCATCACGCCGGATTCCTCCGACGACGTGCGCGTCGGCGTCGGGCTCGGATTCCGCTATTTCACCGGCATCGGACCGCTTCGCGTCGATGTCGCGACCCCCATCAATCCGCAGCCCGAGGATTCGATCGTCGCGGTCTATTTCGGCATCGGACAGGCGTTTTGAGACGCGTCGCGATCCTCTTCGGCGTGCTCTTCCTCGCCGCACTCGCGGCGCTGGCGCAGGCGCCCGAGGGCGACCAGACCTCCGACAACGGCTTTCTCGTCAACCTGCTCGAGAACCAGCTCTCGGCGCCGGGGCGCCAGATCCGCCTGAGCGGCGTGACCGGGGCGCTGTCCTCGCGGGCGCGGATCGGGGCGATCACCATTTCCGACGCGCGCGGACCCTGGCTCGAGATCAACGACGTCGAGCTCGACTGGAACCGGCTCCAGCTCCTGCTCGGGCGGGTGAACGTGAACCGGCTGAGTGCCGGGCGCATCGCCTGGCTGCGCCGCGCCGGGCCGCCGCGGACGCGGCCGATCGACCTCGCGGATGCCGAGGCCAAGCCCTTCGCCCTGCCCGAGCTCCCGGTGTCGATCGACCTGCGGGAGCTTCGCATCGACAGCATGGTGCTCGACGAGCAGGTCTTCGGCACCGCCGCGGAGCTCTCGGCGGACGGCAATCTCACGCTGGCCGGCGGGGCGCTCGACGCGGCCCTCGACATCCTGCGCAAGGACGCGCCCGGGGGCGAGCTCGCGCTCAAGGCCGCCTTCTCCAACGAGACGCGCCAGATCGACCTCGACCTGCATCTGAGCGAGCCCGACGGCGGGCTCGTGGCGAGCCTGCTCAGGATCGAGGACACGCCCGCCATCGACCTGCGCATCGCCGGCAGCGGGCCGCTCGACAACGTCGATTTCGACGTGGCGCTCGACGCCGCCGGCAAGCGGCTGGCGGGCGGCCAGATCGCGCTGAGGGGCACCGACGCGGGCCTCGGCTTCGACGCCGACCTGCGCGGCGGCCTGACGCCGCTGATCCCGCCCGATTTCCGGGAGTTCTTCGCCGGGGAGACCGCCGTCCGGGTGAGCGGGCTCAGCAAGACCGGCGGCGGGGTGCGCATCGACGATCTCGTGCTTTCGGGCGCGGTGCTCGACCTCACGGGCCGCGCCGAGACCGGCGCGGACGGGTTCCTGCGCAGCCTCGACCTCTCCGGCACGCTCGGCGACCCGGCCGCGCCGGCCGTGCGCCTCCCGGTTCCCGGCCAGGAGACCCGCCTCAATTCCGCCGTGCTGCGGGTCAGTTTCGGCGATTCCAGCAACTGGAGCGGCCTCCTGGTGCTCGACCGGCTCTCCACGGGCGGGATCGAGATGGAGGACGTGACCCTCGACATGGGCGGGCGGGCGCGCAACCTCGAGGATCCCGCGCGCCGCGACGTGACCATCGCGCTCGAAGGCCTCGCCACCGGCGTCTGGGCGGCCGACCCGAAGGTGCGGGCGGCGCTCGGAACCCGGCTCGACCTCTTCGCCGATGCCGCGCTGAAGCCCGGCGGGGCGATCGACCTGCGGCAGGTCCAGCTGGGCGGCAACGGCCTTTCGGTCTTCACCGCCGGGACCTTCGAGGATCTGGTCTTCACCGGGCGCGGCGCGCTCAATGTCGCCGATATCGCCATCCTCTCCGGCATCACCGGCCGCAGGCTCTCCGGCGCGCTCGCGCTGCGCGCCGAGGGCAGCGTCACGCCGCTGAGCGGCGGCTTCGACCTCGCGCTCGACGGCAGCGCCGAGAATCTCGTGCTCGGCGATCCGCGCCTCGACGGGCTGATGGCCGGCAGAACGACGCTTTCGGGCCGCACCGTGCGCGACGCGGGCGGCTTCCGCACCGAGAACCTGCGGCTCGAGAACCCGCAGCTCGCCTTCGCCTCCGACGGGCAGGTCTCGACCCGGACCACGGATTTCGGCTTCGACGCATCGCTCACCGATCTCGCCCTGATCGACCCGCGCGCCGCGGGTGCCGTGACCGCCTCCGGCCGGGCGCAGGGCACGGGGCGGTCGATCGGGATCACGCTCGATGCCGGGATCGAGACCGGCAGCCTGCTCGGGCGCAGCATCTCGGGGCTCGATCTCGGCTTCGACGGGCGCATGGAGGGAAGCGACGTCTCGGGGCGGCTCAGCGGCGGCGGCCAGCTCGATTCGCTCGTGCTCGATATCGGCGCTGACCTGGCCGTGGCCGGCGAGACCCGCTCGGTCTCGGACCTTCGCTTCGCGCTCGGCGCCAACAGCCTCACCGGCGCGATCACCCAGACGACCGGCGCCCCGCTCACCGGCAAGCTCAGCCTGCGGGCGCCCGACGTCGCCTCGCTGGCGGCGCTCGCACTGGTCGAGGCCGGCGGCTCGCTCACCGCCGACATCGCGCTCGATGCCGGCGATCCCGGCCAGGCGATCGCGGTGAACGCCTCGGCCGGCGACCTCGCCTTCGGCGCCAACCGGGTCGGGGCGCTGCGGGTCGATGCGCGGGTCACCGATGCCTTCGGGCTGCCCTTCGTGAGCGGCACGCTCGACGGCCGCGACATCGCCGTGGCCGGGCAGGAGATCGCCTCGATCGCCGCCAGGGCCGCGCAGGAGGATGCCGACAGCATGCGCGTCACCGCCGAGAGCCGGCTGGCGATCGGCACGCTCGTCGATGCCAGCGCCGAACTCGCCCGCCAGCCCGGCGGTTTCGCGGCGACGCTTGAGACGCTGCGCCTGCGGCAGGCCGGCCAGACCGCGCAGCTGGCGGCGCCGGCCACGGTGACCGTCGCGGAGGGCGCCGTCACCCTGACCCCGCTGGAGCTCGATTTCGGGACCGGCAAGCTCAGCGCCGAGGGGCGCGTGGCCGAGGACATCGACCTCCGCCTCGACATCGCGGACATGCCGCTCGACATCGCCAATGCGATCCGGCCGCAGCTCGCGCTCGCCGGCGTGGTGAACGGGACCGCGCGCGTGGGCGGGACGCGCGCGGCGCCGAACATCACCTTCGACGCCGGGGCGACCGGGCTCGCCGCCGCCCCGACGCGCGCCGCCGGGATTCCGCCGATCGACGTCACCGCCAGGGGCCGGACCGAAGGCGAGCGGCTCGACGTGGATGCGGGCGTGTCCGCCGCGGGCGGGCTCTCGGCACGGGCCAGCGGCGCCGTGCCGCTCGGCACGGGGGATCTCGACCTCACCGTCGAGCTGGCCGCCTTCCCGCTCTCGCTCGTGGACCAGATCGCCGGCAACCGCGGCCTCGCCGGCAATGTCACCGGCAACGCCCGGGTGACGGGCCCGCTCGCCGACCCGTCGGCAAGCTTCGACATCGAGGGCACCGGGATCGGCGCCGCGGTCCTGCGCCAGAACGCGGTGCCGCCGATGAACGTCACGCTTTCGGGCGGTTATTCCGCGGGCACGCTCACCCTCGCGACCGCCCGGCTCGGCGGCGCGCCGGGGCTCGACATCTCCGGCTCCGGGCGCATTCCCCTGACCGGTTCCGGCCTCGACATGCGCGCCTCCGGCACGGTGCCGCTGGCGCTCGCCAACCCGCTCCTCGAGGCGCGCTCCGCGCAGGCGAGCGGCACGGTGCAGCTCGACGTCTCCGCGCAGGGCTCGCTGGCCGCACCGCGGCTCGCCGGCAACGTCTCCCTGGGCGGCGGGACCTTCGTCCTGCCGCAGCTCAACGTCCGGCTGGAAGACATCAGCCTCGACGCCGGGCTCGAAGGCGACGCGGTGGTCCTGCGCGGGGCCCGCGCCGCCGTGAGCGGCGGCGGCGAGATCACCGCGGAGGGCCGGGTGTCGATCGACGGGGCGCGCGGCTTTCCCGCCGATCTCTCCATGCGCATGAACGACGTGCGCTATACCGACGGCGCCTTCGTGACCACGCGGTTCTCGGGCCAGCTGGCCGTCGACGGCCCGCTGCAGGGCGGCGGCGGCACGCTCTCCGGGCGCATCGACCTCGGGCGGACGGAAATATCGATCTCCGAGGCGCTCGGCGTGAACGCCCAGGCCAAGCTCGAGCAGGTCGAGCATCTGCGCCCGCCGCCGCGCGTCGTCGAGACCCTCGAGCGCGCGCAGGTCGGCGCCCCGCAGCCGCCGCAGGCGACCGGCCGCAGCGGCCTCGAGCTCGACATCCGGGTCAGCGCGCCGAACCAGATCTTCGTGCGCGGGCGCGGCCTCGACGCTGAGCTCGGCGGCGAGCTCCGGCTCCGCGGCCCGACGACCGACATCGAGCCCGTGGGCCAGTTCGACATGCGGCGCGGCCGCATCGTCGTGCTCGCCCAGCGGATCGAGTTCGACGAGGGATCGCTGACGCTGGAGGGCGATTTCGACCCGCGCATCAATTTCGTCGCCCATTCGACCTCCGGCGACGTGACCGCCATCGTGACGGTCTCCGGGCGCGCCTCGGAGCCCGACATCGTCTTCAGCTCCGAGCCGCCCCTGCCCGAGGACGAGGTGCTGTCGCGCCTGCTCTTCAAGCGCGCCTCGCAGGATCTCTCGCCCTTCCAGGCGGCCCAGCTCGCCGCGGCGGCGGCCGAGCTCGCGGGCGCCGGCGGCAGCGGGCTCCTGGCCTCGCTGCGCAGCTCGACCGGCCTCGACGATCTCGACATCATCACCGAGGATTCCGGCGCCACCGCGGTGCGTGCCGGCAAATACATCAGCGAGAACGTCTATGTCGACGTGCAGACCGCCAGCGACGGGGTCAGCCGCGCCGAGGTGGTGGTCGAGATCAACGACATGGTCACCGCGCGGGGCTCGGTCGGCACCGACGGCAACACGCGGCTCGGCATCTTCTACGAACGCGATTATTGAGCGGGCGCCGGGCGCCGAGACCTGCGCCGTCGAACCGGACGGGACTCGTCGGGAATGCCTGTTGACAGGCTCTCGCCAGGCCGTCAGGTCATTCCCGATGCAAATCGTCGGAAATACCGGCCCTGCCACAGGAGTTGACCATGCCCAGCCCCCGCCTTCTCGCAAGCATCGCGGCCCTCGCCGCCCTCGTCGGCGCCGTCCCGGCGGCCGCCCAGGAGGAGGTCAACATCTATTCCTCGCGCCACTACGACACCGACGACAGCCTCTATGCAGCCTTCACCGCAGCGACGGGGATCGCGGTCAACCGCATCGAGGGCGAGGCGGACGAGCTGATCGCGCGCATGAAGGCCGAGGGCGCGAACAGCCCCGCCGACATCTTCCTGACCGTCGACGCGGGCCGGATCTGGCTCGCCGACAAGGACGGGCTGCTGCAGCCGGTGGAATCCGAGACCCTCGAGAGCCGGATCCCCGCGCATCTGCGCCATCCCGACGGCCATTGGTTCGGCCTCTCGACCCGCGCCCGCATCATCTTCTACGCTAGGGACCGGGTTCCCGAGCCGCCGCAGACCTACGAGGCGCTGGCCGATCCGCGATACGCCGGACAGATCTGCATCCGCTCCTCCTCGAACATCTACAATCTCTCGCTGATGGGCGCGATCATCGCCCATGACGGCGAGGACGCCGCCCGGGACTGGGCGACGGGCCTGCACGCCAATCTCGCGCGCGCGCCCGAGGGCGGCGACACCGACCAGCTCAAGGGCCTCGTCTCCGGCGCCTGCGACATCGCCGTGGCCAATACCTATTACTTCGCCCGGGCGCTCGCCGAGCAGGTCGACGGGCTGACCGGCTCCACCGACGGCATCGGCCTCGTCTTCCCCAACCAGGAGACCACCGGCACCCATGTCAACGTGGCGGCAGCCGGCGTCGCGGCGCATGCGCCCCATCGCGACAATGCCGTCGCCTTCCTGGAATTCATGACGACCCCGGAAGCCCAGGCGCATTTCGCCGACCAGAACAACGAATTCCCCGTGGTCGAGGGCGTGCCGGTCGGCGAGATCGCCGCGTCGCTCGGCGATTCCCGGCGCGACACGCTCAACCTGGACGCCCTCGGCGAGAACCAGCCGCTGGCCCAGCAGATCTTCAACGAAGTCGGCTTCCCCTGACCGGGGCGCCGGTCCGGTTGCGCCGGCGGCCCCTTGCGGGGCTGTCGGCGGTTGCCGGGGGAACGACCGGTGCAAACGCTGCGTGGCAGCGCCTGGATGATCGCGGCGGCCCGGACCTCAGTCCGGATCGCCGAAGCGCTGGTCCATGGTCTTGGCGGGTTCCGAGCAGCCCGCCCCGCCCACGACCCGCGCTGGCACGCCGGCGACGGTGGTCTTGGGGGGAACGTCGCGCAGCACCACCGACCCGGCGGCGATGCGGCTGCAGGCGCCGATCCTGATATTGCCCAGAACCGCCGCGCCGGCGCCGATCATCACGCCCTCGCCGATCTTGGGATGCCGGTCGCCATCCTCCTTGCCGGTCCCGCCCAGCGTCACGGAATGCAGCATCGAGACATTGTCCCCGACGACCGCGGTCTCGCCGATCACGATGGAATGGGCGTGGTCGATCATGATCCCCTGCCCGATGCGCGCACCGGGATGGATGTCGACCCCGAAGGCCTCGGAGGTGCGCATCTGGATGAAATAGGCCATGTCGATGCGGCCCTGCATCAGCAGCCAATGCGCGATCCGGTAGCATTGCACCGCCTGGTAGCCCTTGAAGAAGAGCACCGGCTGGACGTAGCGGTGGCAGGCCGGGTCGCGGTCGTAGACCGCGAGCAGGTCGGCACGAGCGGCCGCCACGATCTCCGGCTCCGATTGATAGGCTGCATCCGCCAGTTCGCGCAGGATGAGATCGCTCATTTCCGGCGAGGCCAGCTTCTGGGCGAGGCGGAAGCTCAGCGCCCGCTCGAAGCTGTCGTGATGCAGGATGCCGGAATGCACGAGACTCGCCATCAGCGGCTCGTCCTGCGCGATCTGTTCCGCCTCGCGCCGGATCGTCGCCCAGACCCGGTCGAGGCTGGCCACTTTCATCTGCGTCTGGCCCATGCCATCACTCCGTTCGAAACGGCTTCGCACCGATCATGTGTCGGTTAGTGGCAGGATTTCAAGCCCGCGCCAAGGCCCCGACGGGGCTGTCGCATGTGCCGATCCTTCTTTCTTCCTCGACCGCCCCCGAGCAAGACGAGGGCAGCGCCCGCGTCGTGCCGGAGGCACAGCCATTGGCGTGACGGGGCGGGGCGGGCGCTGCCCGGCGGTGCCGGCCTCGGCGGGATGGTGACGCCGGGCGCGCCCAGAACGCGGCCGACATAGGCGCGCTGCCAAACGGAATGCCACTGAAGGCCCTGCGCCCCGACGCTGCAGGGAGACGATCCGGTCAGGGGTCGACTCACTCCGCCCGATCCTCTCCCTCCGACCCGGCCGAGGCCGGTCGCGCCGTCTCGCCGCGCCGGGCGGCGCGCTCCGCGCGTTTCAGGAGCCCCACGACGACCAGCGCGAGGATCGTTGCCAGCACCGCGACCGGCCAGAGCCCCAGCCCGACGGCGAGCCCGACCGCGGCGGCGAGCCAGAGGCTGGTGCCCGTGGTCAGGCCCCGGACCTCGCCCTTGGCAAAGACGATCATCCCGGCCGCCAGAAAGGCAACGCCGCTCGTCACCGCCTCGATCAGCCGCACCGGGTCGAGCCGGAGCTGGCCCTCGCCCTCCCCGAAGGCCGCGATCATTTCCAGAAGGACGATGCAATAGACCGCCGCCGCGAGCCCCACCATCATGTGGGTACGCAATCCGGCAGGGCGGTCGCGGCTCTCCCGTTCCAGCCCGATCAGGCCGCAGAGCAGCAGCGCCCCGGCCAGCCGGAGGACCAGCACCGTCCAGGGAATGGTCGGCGCGACCGTGATCTCGCTCAGAAGCGCATCCATGAGGTTCGCGAAACGCCACAACGGGCGGATCGTTCCGGGAACGCAAAAAATCTGCGCGCCGGCCGGCCCGGAGCGGAACCAACCGGCGCCGGCGCGCGTTGATCATATCCCCTTACCGAAAGGCAGGCCACGATCATGGCAGAAGAAGATCTTTCCCGGCGCCGCGCCGAACTGCAGGCGCGCATCGACCATGCGCGGGCCCGCGCCGAGACGCGCAGCAGCATGGACTGGGCGGATATTGGCCATCTCCTGGAGGCGATCTCGGAGCGTTTCGAGGCGAGTCACGGGCATCCCCCGGCGGCGCGTGCGCAGGTCTACGACCAGCTCGAGAAGGACGTGGCCGACCTGCACGGACGGCTCGGCGGCGCCCCGAGCGATCGCTGATCCGGGCGGAGCGACAGGAACCGGCGCCTCCCTCGCGCGTTTCAGACGGCATGAACCATTGAGGGAGATCCGTCATGCTCTACTGGGCACTCGTCTTTCTGGCCGTCGCTCTGGTCGCGGCACTCTTCGGCTTCGGCGGCATCGCTTCCGCTTCGGCCGGGATCGCGCAGATCCTGTTCTTCGTCTTCATCGTGCTCTTCGCGGTGGCCCTGATCGCGCGGGCGCTTCGCGGCCGGGCGCCCTGATCCGGACGCCATGACTTGCCAGGCACAGGCCGGGCCGCGTGGACGAACCGCGCGGCCCGGCGGCCTTTCCGCTCACCCCCAAGGAGGAGGAGATCCGTTCTCATGACCACGATACTCGGGACCAAGCCGCGCCCCGCCAGCCCCGCGACGGGCGTTGACGGCGAGAGGGCCCTGGCGACGGCGCTGGGCGGCACGCTGGCCGATACCTACCGGCTGATGTTCAAGACCCACGCCTACCACTGGAACATCACGGGGCCGCTCTTCTACTCGCTGCACAAGCTGACCGAGGCGCAATACGAGGATCTCTTCGCGGCCGCCGACGTGCTGGCCGAACGCATCCGCGCGCTCGGGCAGCTGACGGCCATGCGGTTCGCCGACATCGCGGAGGGCTCGGTGCTCGGCGATCTCGACCAGCCGCCCGATGCCGGGCACATGGTGGACGACCTGCGCGCCGACCACGAGACGGTCGCGACGCGGATGCACGAACTCGCCGCCCTCGCCGAGGAGCACGGCGACATCGTGACCGCCGATATCGCCACCCAGCGCTCCACCGTCCACGAGAAGGCCGCCTGGATGCTGCGCGCGATCGTCACCGGCTGATCGCCGCCGGTGCCGCGGTTGCCGGGGAACGCCTCCGGCCGGGCGACGTTTGCCCGGTGAGAGCCGCAGCGGCGGCTCGCAGAGAAAGGAGACGGACATGAACTGGGACCAGATCGAAGGCAAGTGGACGGAATGGACCGGCAAGGCCCAGCAGCAATGGGGCAAGCTGACCGACAACGACCTGCAGGAAGCCAAGGGCGACCGGCGCGAACTCGCCGGCAAGATCCAGCATCGCTACGGCGTCACCAAGGAAGAGGCCGAACGGCAGATCGACAGCTGGATCGCCGGCCTCTGACCCTTTCCCGGGGTGTTCCCCAACTGGGCGTCTCCGAAGCGGGGCGCCCTCTTTTCTGCCTGGCGGCCGAGGGCGTTCCGTCGAGCCGCGGGTCGCGCGGAGCGGGGCCGGGACCGGCCGGCGCGCCCCGTGCGGCAGTCATTTTTCCGCGATATTTCATAGATGTATAGCGATCGGCACAAAACCCCGACCCGCGGAACCCCCGACCGATCCTCGCGTTGATCCAGCATCGAAGGCCGGCAGGAATCGCCGGTCGCAAGACAAAGGAGAGAAGGATGTTCAAGACCCTCTTCGCCACGACCGCGCTCGGCGCGCTCCTGGCCACGGGCGCCTTCGCCCAGACCGCCACCGAAACGACCGACCCGGCCGCCGATCCGGCCGCTCCGGTCATCGAGAACGAAACCACGCCGGCCGAAGTGATGGAGGGCGATGCCCCCGCCATGGCCGCCGAAGAGGCGGCGCCGGTCGGCGATCCCGCCATGGTCGCCATACCGGAAGGCTGGGTGGAGATGGATCCCTCCACTCTCTCCGCGGAGAACCTGATCGGCGCGGACATCAAGACCTATGGCGGCGACAATGTCGCCTCGATCGACGACGTGCTGCTGTCGGACGACGGCAAGGTCGAGAATGTCGCGGCGACATTCGGCGGCTTCCTCGGCTTCGGCTCGGACACGGTGCTGCTCTCGATGGAGGAGCTCGACATCATCAAGGACGCCAACGACGTGATCGAGGTGCGCACCACCCTGACGCCGGAATCGCTCGAGGGCCGTGAGCCCTACGAGGGCTGACGCTCCTGCGCCAGGACCCCGACATCAGGGCCGGGCGCCGTCCCATGGCGGCGCCCGGCGCCGTCGCGGCCCGAAGGCCCGCGGCTCGATCGAGAAAGGAGACTACGATGACCACGGTCCAGAAGCTCAAATCCGTGCTCGCCGACGCGCCGGACCGCGCGGAGCTCGAAGCCGAGCTCGCGCATCTGCGCGACGAGATCGAACGCCTCGCCGGGACGCTCGCCGAGGACGGGCGGGGCGGCCTGCGCCGGATCCGCCGGGACGCACGCGCCTCGGCGCGATCCCTCGGCCGCGACCTCCGCCATGCTGAGGACCGGGCGCTGGCGACGGTCCGCGACCGGCCGGTCGAATCCGCGGCGCTGGGCCTGCTCGGTTTCGGCCTGCTGCTGGCGTGGTTCCTGCGCCGCTGAGCACAGGCCGGAGCCACGCCCGGTTTGTGCCCACCGGCGCGAAGTCGCGACGGCATTCGGGAGCGAGACGGTCCAATCAGGGGCGCGGCCGCGGGGCCGCGCCCCTTCGTCTGCCTGCCCCCTTCGTCTGCCTGCCCGGTGGGCATGAAGCGGCGCCGGCGCTTTCGCGGGATCAGGTGGCGAAGGCGCGCCAGGTCGTGGTGCCGCCCTGCTTGCCATCGGGGCCGTAGTCGGTGGCGCCCGCGATCCCGAGGATCTCCTGGAGCCGCGAGCGCGCGCGGCTGACCCGGCTCTTGACCGTGCCGACGGCGCAGCCGCAGATGCCCGCGGCCTCCTCGTAGGAAAAGCCCGAGGCGCCCACCAGGAGGAGCGCCTCGCGCTGGTCGTCGGGCAGTTCGGCCAGCGCGCGGCGGAAATCGCTCAGGTCCAGCACCCCGTCCTGCGCCGGCGGCACGCTCAGCCGGGCAGTGAAGGTGCCCTCGCTGTCCTGCACCTCGCGGCCGCGCTTGCGCATCTGGCTGTAGAAGGTGTTGCGCAGGATGGTCACGAGCCATGCCTGGATATTGGTGCCGAGCCTGAAATCGGCCTGCTTCGCCCAGGCCTTCATCACGGTTTCCTGGACGAGGTCGTCGGCCACGTCGGCACGGCCGCTGAGCGACAGCGCGAAGGCGCGCAGGGACGGAAGCGCGGCGAGCAGCGCCGCCTTGAAGCTCGGCTGTGCATCGCTCATGGCTGGTCGCCGTTCCTCTCGCGTTCCTCGGCCGCATCGAGCCGCTCCAGCAGGTCGATCAGCTCGGCGGGGATCGGCTCGCGCTCGATCTCGGCATAGAGCGCGCGCAGCTTGCTGGCGATCTCGTCGTGGGGCTCCGGCACCGCGCCGTTGCGGCCGCGGGGCCCGGATGCGGATCCGGCGCCTCCGCCGGGCTTGGGTGGTTGGGTCATACCGCTACACATATCCTTGCGACACCGGCCTCGGATCGAGAAAAGGCGCCGGCCGGCGAAAAGTTCCCGCGACCCGGAACTATTTTTTCGCGCCGGCGTTGGAACGGAACCCGCGCCGCCGCAGGTGCCGGACAAGGGAGTTCTCCGCATGCCGCTCGCCACCCGCATCGCGCCACATCTGCCGTATCTGCGTCGCTTCTCGCGGGCGATCACCGGGTCGCAGGCCACGGGCGACGCCTATGTGGCCGCCATGCTGGAGGCGCTGATCGCGGATGTCTCGCTCTTTCCCGAGGCGCCGAGCGACCGGATCGGGCTCTTCCGCCTCTTCGCGCGGCTCCTTCCGACGCTGACGGTCGCGGTCGAGCCCCGCCCCTCCCCCTTCGCCTGGGAACAGCGCGCCGCCGCCAATCTCGGCCCCGTGCCGGCGGAGGCCCGCCAGGCCTTCCTGCTCGGCTCGGTGGAGGGATTCTCGCGCGCCGAGATCGCCACGATCCTCGAGCGCGACCCGGCCGAGGTCGAGGCGCTTCTCGCGCTTGCCGCCGAGGAGATCTCGCGACAGGTGGCCACCGCGATCATGATCATCGAGGACGAGCCGCTGATCGCCATGGACATCGAGCATATGGTGACCGCGCTCGGGCACCGCGTCACCGGCATCGCCCGCACCCATGCCGAGGCGCTCGAGCTCTTCCACGCCGACCGCCCGGGGATGGTGCTCGCCGACATCGAGCTCGCCGACGGCTCTTCGGGGATCGACGCGATCAACGACATCCTGCGCAGCGACGCGCTGCCGGTGATCTTCATCACCGCCTATCCCGAGCATCTGCTGACCGGGCTGCGGCCCGAGCCGACCTTCCTCGTGACCAAGCCCTTCGAGGAGAACATGGTCAAGGCGCTGATCAGCCAGGCGCTCTTCTTCAACGAAAGCGCCGAGGCCACCGCCTGAAGCCGACGGCCCCTCCGCCTGACCGAGGCCGCGGCCGAGGCCGGGGTCCCGGCAAAGGGGGAAGGCCGCGCTGCGCGCCGGAGGGCACAACTGGCGTCGCATGGCGACCGTCCGGGGACTTGGCCGTGCCGGCCCTTCGCGGGGCCGGCACGGCCCGGCCGCCGCCGGTCGATCGGGCTGGGGGGGCCTTCTCGATCGCCGCGGCGGCGGTCGGCGCGTGCGCGCGCGATCAGCCGTGGTCGTGCGGGCCGAGGCGGAGGTGGAGCCGCGAATCGTGCACGCGGAAATGATTGGCGAACCAGGCCTCCAAGGCCTCCACCAGCCGGTCGGCCGCGGTCTGGGGATGGGCGCCGGCACCGTCCATGATGTCGCGCAGCTCGTCCAGCAGCCGTTCGTGATCCGCCTTGTGCTGGTCGGTCTGGTCGTAGCCATGCGCCCGCATTTGCTGCTCCTCCAGCGCGAAATGCGCCGAGATCGCCCGGAAGAGATCGCCGAAGCCGCGCTGGATGTCGGCATCCGGGCGGCGGTCGAGGATCGCCGCGGCGGTGCCGTTGACCAGGTCGATCAACTCCTGGTGCTCGTGATCGACCGCCGGATTGCCGACGCTGTATTCGGGCTTCCACGCGATCGGTGCCATGGCCCGTCCTCCCCGGTTCAGTGAAACACGAAACCGCCCGCCGCCGGGCGGAAGTCGATGACGAAGCTCTGCGCCGGCGCCAGCTCGACCCGGCGCGTCGCCTCGTAGTCGAAGCCCTCGGTATCCGGACGGTCGCGCATCCGCACCGTCAGCTCATGGGCGCCCGCCGGCAGGAGCAGCCGCTCGTAGAGCCGCGACGGGCCACTGCCCGCGAGCCCCGAGGGGTCGCGCTCCGCCGCGAAGGCGATGGCGCCGTCGACCTCGAGCTCCACGAAGATCGGCGGCCGGCGGCGGTCGCAGATCTGGCGCGCGCGCATGTTCTCCGGCAGGGCGGCCAGTTCCTCCTCGGTCCGGTCGCGGCAGGCGGCACTGCGGTCGCCGCCATGGGTGAAGCTCAGGCGCAGGAGCGCGGTCTGCTCGGGCAGGCTGCGCCATTGCGGCGCCGCGGAGAACCAGGCGACCAGGGCGACGAGCACCAGGGTGACCAGCCCGCCGAGGATCAGATGTCGGACGCGCCCCTTCATTTCGCCGCCTCGACGATCCGCGCCCCGCGGGCCGTCGTCGCCGTGGCCGCCGCCGCCGCCGAGCCCCGCGCCTCGGCGGGATCGAGCGGACGCTGGTCGGCATAGGGTCCCATCGCCGCGAGCGCCGCGGCAAAGCCGGCGGTCTCGGCCTCGAGCCGCGCCACCTCGCTCGGACCGGCCCAGGCGGTCAGCAGTCGCGCGCGCGGAACCCGAGTCCGCAGGAAGGGGTCACGCTCGCGGGCGATGCGCTGCAGCGTCCAGCTGCGACCCAGCCGGTTCTGGCAGTCGCGCTCGGCGCAGCCGGCGATGGCGACCCCGTCCGCGAGGCCGCGGCTGAGGATGAAATCGAAGAGCGAGGGCGGGGCCATGGCGACGCAGGGCAGCACCACCCGGCCCGGTGCCGGCACCCCGGCGGCGCCGAAGCCGCAGGCGATGGTCAGTACCCGCCCGGCGCCTGTCAGCTGCGCCGCGGCCTCGATCACTTCCGCCCGCAGCGCCGCCAGCGACCGCTCGGGCAGGTCGATGCCGGTGATCAGCTCGCCCGAGCGGCGGAACGGCGTCGAGGAGGGGCAGGAGCCCATGCAGATCCCGCAGGCCACGCAGCGGCCGGCATCGACCTCGACCTCGTGCGGGAACGGCGCGCCGTCGCTGCGCCGCACCAGGGTGATGGCGCCGTAGGGGCAATCGGCGACGCAGCGCGCGCAGCCGTTGCAATGGTCGAGGAACACCTTCGCGGCCGGGGCCTCGGCCCGCGGCGGCGCCCAGGGCAGGCCGATCAGCACGAGGGTGAAGAGGAGCGCCCCGGTCCAGATGACCCCGGCCGGCACCATGTCGATGACCGGATAGAGCCCGAGCAGGAACCAGTCGAGGCCGACGACCGCCGGCACGGTGGCGAGATCCGCCGGCCCCTGCGAGCTGGCCGGCAGCAGGAGCGACACCAGCACCAGCGCCCCGAGGGTGATCGCCGCCAGCCCGCGCGGCGGCTTGCTGCGCGCCAGGCTGATGCGCTGGATGTGGATCCACATCGCCAGCAGCAGGATCAGCGGGATGGCGATGTGCAGGAACACCAGCAGGGTGAAGAAGCGGCTGGAGAGGCTCTCGGGCGTGAGGAAGTTGCGCGCGATCGGCTCGGCGAAGATCGGCAGCGCGTCGAGCAGCTCGGTCGAGGTCTGCGCCACGTATTGCGCCAGCTGGTCCCAGACCAGCCAGTAGCCGGTGATGCCCGACATGTAGACGAACCAGACGATCGGCACCCCGGTGACCCAGGAGAACCAGCGCTTGCCGCGGTAGCGGTCGAAGACGAACTCGCGAGCGAGATGCAGCAGCATCACCACGACCATCAGGTCCGAGGCATAGCGATGCAGGCTGCGCGCCACCCCGGCATGGAACCAGTGGTCGTTGCTCAGCCATTCCACCGAGGCATAGGCGTCCACCACCCCGGTGTCGAAGAAGATGAAGAGATAGACCCCGGTCGCCGCCACGATCCAGAACAGGAACCACCCGAGCGGCCCGAGATTCGCCAGCGGGTTCCAGTCCGCACCGAAGAGCGGGTCGAGACCGCGTTCGGCACGGTCGAGGCCGCGGCGCAGCGTCGCACGGAGGCTCATGGCGTCACCTCGGCTGGGCCTGCGGTCCGGCCGGGCCGACCCGTCGCCGCGCGGCCCGGCGCATCTCCAGCCAGAGCCGCAGGATCACCACGGCGACCAGGATCAGCGAAAGCGCGCCGAAGAAGATGCCGAAGAGGATGCCATAGTCGAAGCGATAGGCGCGGGTCAGGGGATTGTAGACGGTGCAGAGAAACGTCAGGCGGTTCCACAGATCCTCCGGCGCGAGCGATTGCGTCGTCCGCCCCAGCACCAGGTCCTTCAGCGGCTCCATGAAGACCGGCAGGGGAAAGGTCTCGCCGTAGATCTGGCGGTAGACCCGGCCCTCGGCATCGATGATCGAGGTCTGGGTGACATGGTCGAGATTGCCGGCCGCCGCGCGCCAGCTGAAGCCGAGATCCGCCAGGAGCGCCTCGGTGGTCGCTTCGTCCGCGCTCGCCAGGTGCCAGTCCGGAATGCCGTCGAGCCGATGCGTGCCGGCGAAGGCCTTGAGCTGCGCCGGCCGGTCGCCGCGGGCGTCGAAGCCGAAGGTCAGCACCGCGAATCCCGCGCCGCCGAGCACCGCGCGGGCATCGGCGACCGCGTCGCGCAGATGCTCGGTGGTGACCGGGCAGATCGAGCTGCAGCTGGTGAAGATCAGCGAGATCACCAGCGGCCGGCCGCGGAACTCCGCGAGCGCCAGCGGCGCGTTGTTCTGGTCGCGCAGCACATGCGCGCCGAGCGCCCGGCCCACGGCCGCCTGGCTAGTCTCGTAGACCGACCTTGCGTCCAGCGCCCCCGGCTGCTGCGTGGCGGCGGCGCCGGCGGCGGGCAGGCAGAGCGCGAGCATCGCCGCCGCCCGGACGACCTCGCTCAGGCGGCCCATCGCGCCGCTCCGTCGAGGATCACCCCCGTCGCCAGCAGGGCGAACTGGACCAGCGAGGCCCGGAAGGTCCGCATCGCCGCCTGCCGCCCCGGGGCGCGCAGGAGCCTCCAGGCCGCGAGCAGGAAGGGCAATCCGCCGAGCGCAGCGAAGGCGCCGTAGATCCACCCCATCCCGAAGGCCAGCGGCAGGAAGGAGAGCGCCAGCAGGGCCGCCACGTGGCAGAAGATGACCGGCGCCCAGACGTCGGGCTCGGAGACCACCGGCAGCATCGGGATGCCGGCGCGGCGATAATCCTCGCAGCGCGTCACCGCGAGGCTCCAGAAATGCGGCGGCGTCCAGAGAAAGAGCACGCCCGCGAGCAGCACCGGCACCGGCCCCAGCGCCGGCCCCTGCTCGGGAGCGGCCGCCGCGGCGCCGGCGAGCACCGCGAAGCTGCCGGCGGCCCCGCCGATCACGATGTTCCAGACCGAGCGCGCCTTGAGCCAGACGGTATAGACCACCCCGTAGGTCACCGCCCCGAGAAAGACCAGCACCGTCGCCAGCGTCCCGCCCACCGACCAGGCCATCATCAGCGATCCGGCCAGCAGCAGGGCGAAGGTCGCCGGCCAGATCGGTCCGGCCTTCAGCGTGCCGTTGGCGAAGGGTCGGTTGTGGGTCCGGGCCATCAGCCGGTCGCGTTCGCGCTCGTGGTACTGGTTGAAGGCACCCGCCGCGCCCGAGGCCCCGAGCACGCCGAGCGCGAAGACCGCGCCTTCCAGCCAGCCGATCCCGCCGCCGCCGGTCATGATCCCCGCCAGCGCCGCCAGGGCGATGAAGCTGCCGATCCGCAGCTTCATGATCGAGAAGGTCATGTTCAGGGCGAGGAGCATCGGTCCTTCCCCGAGGCTCAGTTGAACAGCCACAGGGCCGAGAGATACTTCCAGTTGATGAAGTAGTAGAGGATGAAGGCGCCGAAGAAGATCGCCACGAGGATGATCGTGCCCGGGATCTTCAGCGTGCCCGCGCTGCCGTAATGCGACACCGCCTCGGCACCGCCCTTGTGCAGCGGGAAGGTCAGGGTCGCGCCGGGACGGTCGAGCCGCGGCCCCGCGACCACCGAGGCCACCACCAGCACCACGTAGAGCAGTCCGCCGGCGGCCGCGACGATCGCCGACAGGCCGTTCAGCCCCATCATCAGATAGGCGCCCGAGGCGAATTCATAGGGGATGATCGAATCGATCAGCGAGATGTCCCAGTGCCGCCGCGGCACCCCGAGCGTGCCCGCGCCCATCATGAAGAGCGAGATGCCCGCGACCCCCAGGCCGAAGAGATAGGGCTGCCATCTCGCGAGCCTCGGCCAGATGATGTCGCGCCGGAAGATGATCGGGATCACCAGATAGGTCATCGCCATGAAGGCGAGCGTGGTGCCGGCGACCACGGTGCCGTGGAAATGGCCCGGCACGTAGATCGTGTTGTGCATCAGCACGTTGAGCTGCTCGGTGCCCAGGATCACCCCGGAGATGCCGCCGATGAAGCCGAACATCACCAGGCTCATGAACATGCCGGCGAAAGCCGGGTTGCCCCAGGGCGCCTTGGTCAGCCAGTCGAAATAGCCGCGGTCGAAGCCGTTGCGGCGCTGCGCCGCCTCCACGGCCCCGGGCACGGTCAGGCCGTGCAGCATCGAGCCCATGACCGCGAGATACATCATGTAGCTGGTGTTGACGATCTTCCAGGTCGAGCTCATTCCCGGCTCCGCCAGCAGATGATGCGCCGAGGCGAGCTGCAGGAAAAGCACGTACATCAGGAAGGCGAAGCGGCTGACCTTCTCCGACAAGGGCTTGGCGCCCACGACCATGGCGGCGATGGCGTACCAGATGGCGATATGCGCCGCGACGTTGATCTGCTGGGAGGAATGGCCCATGCCCCACCAGACGAGCTTGTACATCAGCGAATCGATGCCCGCGATCAGCCCCATCGACCAGAGCCAGGTCGGGATCAGGATGATCGCGCCCGAGGCGAGCGTGAAGACCGCGATGATTGCGGCGGTCACCGCCCCGAAGGTCACGAGCGGCACCGAGCCCTCGTAGGTGCCCTCCGCCTTGGCGACCACCAGCGTCCCGAAGAACACCATCACGCCGATCAGCGCGCCGACCGCGAAGAGGATCAGCGAGAGATAGAACAGCGGATCGGCCATCATCGGCGGATAGGAGGTGAACATCACCGTCGAGTCGCCCTGGAGCACGACGTAATTGGCCAGGACGCCCCCCACCACCATCAGCACGAAGGCGAGCCAGGCGAAGCGCGGCGTCGCCAGCCGGCAGTTCAGCAGGAAGGTCGCGGCGAAATAGAGCACCGCGATCTCGAAGAAGATGATCCAAAAGAGGAGCACGTTCGCCCCGTGCCCGGTCAGCACCAGATAGAACCATTCCGCCGGCAGGAGCTGCACCGCAGGCCAGCGCGTCAGCGCCACGAGCAGGCCGAAGAGCCCGCCCACCGCCAGGAAGACCACCGCCGCCACGGCATTGGCCCGGATCAGGAGCTCGGCATTGCGCTCGATCCGGCGGCCCGTGAACGGGCAGGTGCGGTAGCTGACATTCGCCGCGGGGAGCCCGATCGGTCCGTGATCAATGGTGGTCATGACGCCCCCCTATTCGACGACGCGGATCAGGCCGGTCATCGTGTGATGGCCGATCCCGCAGAATTCGTTGCAGACGATGCCGAACTCGCCGGTCTCGGTCGGCGTCAGCGTGATCACCTGCTCGTAGCCCGGGTGAACCGAGATGTTGATGTTCACCGGCTGGAGCGAGAATCCGTGCTGCCAGTCCGCCGAGGAGAGATGCAGCCGGTAGGCCTCCCCCTTCTTCAGCTCCAGCACCGGCCACCATTCCCAGAGCCGCCCGAGCAGATAGGCGTCCTCGCCCGGCGGCGGGCTGACCACCGGCACCCCGTCCACATCGACCGGCTCGCCGTTCGCATCCAAGAGCTGGTGCTCCTCGGCGAAGAGCTCGACCCGCTCCTGATACCGCTCGGGAAGCACGCGATAGGATTCGGTCGAGAGGTTCTGATTGCCGATGAAATGCCAGGCGATCATGAAGAAGAACATGAACAGCCCCCAGAGGAAGGCGATGATGATCCAGCCCAGCTCGATGCGGTGGATCGGCTCCTTCCACCAGAGGCGGTTGCTCGGGGGGTCAATGGCCATGGCTGCGCCTTTCGGAAGTGCTCGTGCTCAGTTGGGGGCGATCGGGACCGAGATGATCTCCATCACGCCCCAGATGAGGTAGAGCACCGTCGGGATCGTGACGCCGAGAAAGAGCAGCAGGAACGGGTTGTCGAGCACCCGCTGCATCACCGGGATCGGCTCGAGCGGTGCCGATTCACCTGCCCGCCTCGCATCGTCTTCCGCCATGGTGTCCCTCCTCTGCCCCGGCCGCACCCGACACCCGACCGCACCGTCCGGCGGGAGCCGCGGCGGCGCGGGTCCGCGCCGGTCGATCAGGTATCGCGCGGGGCCGAGTAGGCATTCTTCCCGCCGCCGCATCCATGACTTTTGTCAAGAGCGGGGGGTCTGCGACGATGCGACCCGCCCCAAGAGGGGCATCCGTCCTGCGGGAGGCCGGCGCGAATGCCGGGAGGTCACGGCTCCCCGGCGAGCAGCGCCTCCACCGCCAGCCCGACGAAGCGCGGTAGCACGTCGAAGGCGAAGGGCGCGTGGACCCGTTCGAGGCGCTGGTGGAACTCGCGCCCCCAGGGGCCGATATTGACCACCGGATAGGCGAGGGCCGAGGCGACCGGGCGATCGACCAGCCGGGCCGCGGGCGTATTGGCATTCACGACATCGCCCGCGCCATGCGTCGGCCGGCCGAGGAAGCTCATGTCCGAGATGCCCTGGAAATGCGCCCGCCAGGTCATCGCCGCCCCCGGCTCGCCGGCCATCGCCTCGCGCGCCGCCTCGATCGCTCGCCGGAGCGCGGCATCCTTCGGGCGCGCGGGATCGAGCCGGGACGGCGGATAATGCAGGCCCGCGAAGCCGAGGATCACCGCCGGCCCGGTGATCCGCGCCGCATCCGCCAGCGCGAGGGTCAGCCGGCGGCTCAGCTCCAGCGGATCGTCCAGGCCCGCGAGGCTCGCCTCCAGCTCCGCGACCGCGGCGAGCCCGGCCGGCGAGGCCCGCTCCGCCGCGAGGGCCCGCAGCGCGGCCAGGGTGATCAGCCTCGGCGCGGCGATGCCGCCGCCCGGCGGCAAACCCGTCAGCGCCGCGAAGCGCCCTGCCTCCGAGGAGAACCGCCGCACCGCGCGGTCGGCGGCGGCGGCGACCTCGGCCCCGAAGCGGTCGAACAGGTCCCTGGCCGAGAGGGAATGATAGAGCCAGTTGAAGGACAGCCAGTAGCGCGCCGGCGTCGTGACCTCGTAGCCCGCGCGAAGGTCGCGCGCCTCGAGGCAGATCGGCGGCGGCGAGACATCGCCCGCACCGCGGTCGCAGAGATCGGCATTGCCCTCGACCGCCGCCAGGATCTCGGCCCCGATCAGCGCGGCGCTCATGCCCTCGAACGGATAGGAGGCATGGGACGGCTGGCCGATCACCAGCGCGAAGGGCAGGAGCTTGCCGATGGTTCCCGCATAGATGCTGCGTCCCAGCGACCCGTCGCCCTGGTCGCTGGTGACGTCGAGATTGATGCCCGCGGCGATGTCGATCCCCCAGCGCGCCATCAGCCCCGGCAGCGCGTCGCGCAGCGACCGCATGCCGCGGCTCTCGCGCTCCTCGTCGGGAGTGGCGAGCAGGATCAGGTTGCCCGGCCGGTCCTGCCGCTCGGCGAAGCGCTCCATCAGCGCGATGGCGGCGGCGAGCCCGCTCTTCATGTCCAGCATCCCGCGGCCGGGAATGAAGTCGCCGCCCACGAGATCCGCGAGCGCCCGCGCCTCCTGCTCCGAGCGCCGCCGGCCGGAGAGATCCGCGATCAGCGCCCCGGCGAGCGCGCCGGGGTCGCAGGCCAGCGCCTCGAGATCCCCGTAATTCTCGGTGGCGACGGTGTCGTAATGCCCCGCCAGGGCGACGGCCCGCCGCCCCCTGCCCCGCACCAGGGCCACGAGGCTGTAGGTGGTCGGCGCGCCGTGGCTCGGCACCAGGACGATGTCCTCGGGATGCGCGCGGAAATAGGCGCTCTCCCGCAGGAGCCCGGCCAGGCGCGGCGCGAAATCGGCCTCGCCCCGCGTCCCGGTCGCGCTCGGCCAGCCGACCAGAAGATGGCTCAGCGACCGGACCCTTTCGGCCAGTGCCCCGTCGGAAGACGCCGCCCCCATCTTCGCCCCCCTTCCCGTCCGGGCCGTCCCGCAGGCCGAACGCCCGCGCGACCGCGCCCGCAAGCGCCCCCTCCCCGATACCGCTCCGGGTCCACCGGCGACAGCCCCTTTGCCATGCGCGGGCGCGGGCGCGAGGAAACGGCATCCCTCAGAGCGACCCGTCCGCCCGGGTCCCGGGCCGGGCCGGCGTCACCATCCCGCCCGGCGGACACCGCCGGGCAGTATCCGCCCCGCCCCTCACGCCGAAGGCGATCGCGCCTTGGGACCTTCCTGGCGCCACGCGAAACCCGTGCATGCCCCGCGCACGGCCCGCGCCTCGCTTTCGCTTGCCCCGTCCCGGGCTTCCTGCTACCCGGATCCCGACGGTGCCGAGAGGCTGAACGGACGGCGTCGAGCGGCCGACCCATGCCGGGGGCCAGCGGCGCCATCGTCGAAGACGCCCCCGCCCCGGGGGTGGTCCGGGCAGGTTCCGCGGCGCCAGCCATGTCGCGAGGTTGCCGATGCCCCCCCGTCTCCCCATCGCCGTCGCGGGCCGCCCTCGATGAGCCGCATCGGCGTGATGCTCTGCGGCCACGGCTCGCGCTCGCAGGCGGCTGTCGACGAGTTCGCCCATCTTGCCAAGCGGTTGCCGGCGTTTCTTCCGAACTCCTGGATGGTGGATTACGGCTATCTCGAATTCGCCAATCCGGTGATCCGCGAGGGGCTCGACAGGCTCCGCGCCCGCGGCTGCGACCGCATCCTCGCCGTGCCCGGCATGCTCTTCGCCGCGATGCACGCCAAGAACGACATCCCCTCGGTGCTGAACGCCTATGCCGCCGCGCACGGGCTGCGCATCGACTACGGCCGCGAGCTCGGGGTCGATCCGCGCATGATCCGCGCCGCCGCCGACCGCATCGAGGCCGCCATCACGGAGGCCGACGCCACCCGCGGCCCGGTGCCCCGCGCCGAGACCTGCCTCGTGGTCATCGGCCGCGGCGCCTCGGACCCGGACGCGAATTCGAGCGTCTGCAAGATCTCCCGCCTGCTCTGGGAAGGCATGGGCTTCGGCTGGTGCGAGACCGGCTATTCCGGCGTGACCTTCCCGCTCGTCGAGCCGGCCCTGACCCATGCCGCCCGCCTCGGCTACCGCCGGATCGTCGTCTTCCCGTATTTCCTCTTCACCGGCATCCTCGTCGACCGCATCTACGGCTTCACCGACCTCGTCGCCGCGGCCCATCCGGAGATCGAATTCGTCAAGGCCCGCTATCTCAACGACCACGACCAGGTGGTCGCGACCTTCGCCGAACGCGCCACCGAGATCCTCGACGGCCAGACCGCGATGAATTGCTCCATGTGCAAGTATCGCACGCAGGTCCTCGGCTTCGAAGCGGAAGTCGGCCTCCCGCAGGAGAGCCACCATCACCATGTCGAGGGCCAGGGCGCCTCCGCCCCCGGCTCGAACGTCGCCGATTGCCGGCTCTGCGACAGCTTCTGCACCGGCGCCTGCCGCCTCGACCACGGCCACCACCATCACGCGCACGACCACCACCATCATCACGATCACGATCACGACCACGACCACGACCACCCGCATTCCCACGATCACGCGCACCACCACCACCCCGTCTATCCGCACGCCCATCACCCACACGGTCCCGAGAGCGTGCGCCGGCACCTCAAGGCGCGGGAATGATCTACGAGCGCGACCCCGAGCGGATCTACGCATCGAGCTTCGAGACCGTGCGCCGCGAGGCCGACCTCCGGGCCATGCCCCCCGATGTCGCCGAGCTCGCCGTGCGCGTCATCCATGCCTCCGGCATGACCGATCTCGCCCAAGACCTCGCCTTCTCGGCCGATTGCGTCGCGGCGGGCCGCGCCGCGCTCGAGGCCGGCGCGCCGATCCTCTGCGACTGCGCCATGGTCGCGTCGGGCGTGATCCGACGCGCGCTCCCGGCGGCCAACGACATCCTCGTGACCCTGAACGATCCCGACGTGGCGCGCCGCGCCAGGGCCGAGGGCACCACCCGATCCGCCGCCGCCGTCGAGCTCTGGCGCGGCCGCCTCGACGGGGCCGTGGTCGCCATCGGCAACGCCCCCACCGCGCTCTTCCGGCTGCTGGAGGGGCTCGATTCCGGCTGGCCGCGGCCGGCGGTGATCCTCGGCTTTCCCGTGGGCTTCGTCGGGGCCGTGGAAAGCAAGGCCGAACTCGCGACCGACCCGCGCGGGACAGCCTTCGTGACGCTCCGCGGCCGGCGCGGCGGCTCCGCCATGGCCTCCGCCGCGGTGAACGCGCTGGCGCTTGGCCTCGGGCGCGCCTCCCCGTGACCGCCTGGCTCGACGTGGTCGGCATCGGCGCCGATGGCTGGGACGGGCTCGCCCCCGCCTCGCGCGCCGTGCTCGAAGCCGCCGAAGTGGTGATCGGCGGCGATCGCCACCACGCCTGCGCGCCGCATCTCGCGGCCGAACGCATCCACTGGCCGAGCCCCTTCCGCGCCATGGTCGAGGAGATCCGCGGCCTGCGCGGCCGCCGGGTGGCGGTGCTCGTCACCGGCGATCCGCTCTGGTACTCGGCCGGCGCGCGAATAGCCGCGATGTTCGCGGCCGGGGAAGTGACCTTCCACCCGCATCTCTCGGCCTTCCAGCTCGCCTGCGCCCGGATGCGCTGGAGCCTCGCCGATGTCGCGACGCTCACGGTGCATGGCCGTCCGGCCGAGGTGGTGCTGCCGTTCCTCGCCGATCGGGCGCGGCTCGTCATCCTCGCCCGGGACGGCGGAACGCCGGCCGAGCTCGCGGAACTGCTGAGGGTCAACGGCTTCGCCGGCAGCGCCATGACGGTGCTCGAGGCCATGGGCGGCCCCGACGAGGCGCGGCAGGACGGGACGGCGCGCGACTGGACCGGCACCGCCGGCGATCTCAACACCATCTGCATCGACTGCCGCGCCGACCCCGGAACCCGGCCGCTGCCGCGGACCGGCCTGCCGGACAGCGCCTTCCAGCACGACGGCAAGATGACCAAGCGCGAGGTGCGCATGATCACCCTCGCCCGGCTGGCGCCCCGGCGCGGCGCGCTGCTCTGGGACATCGGCGCCGGCTGCGGCTCGGTCGGCATCGAATGGATGCGCGCCGCCCGCGATGCGCGCGCCATCGGCATGGAGCCGCGTTGCAAGCAGGCCGGGCCCATCCTCGGCCACGTCCTGCGCTTCCAGCACGATCGCCCCGGCCCCGTCGCCGAACAGCACGCACGCGTACATGCGCACGAGCAGCTGCTCGGCGGCCTCGCGCAGCACGGCCGTGCGGCTGCGGTTGACGGCGATCAGCCAGCACTTCTTGGCGGCGCGGCGCACTGTGGTGGCGCGCAGGTGCGCG
>NZ_DAIUBO010000009.1:0-36356 GCF_036846665.1 Amaricoccus sp.
ACATCCTCGGCGACGAGGACCACCTCGGCGACATGGACTTCAAGGTGGCGGGCACCGAGGCCGGCATCACCTCGCTCCAGATGGACATCAAGGTCGCGGGCATCACCCCCGAGATCATGGCCCAGGCTCTGGAACAGGCCAGGGCGGGCCGCATGCACATCCTCGGCGAGATGGGCAAGGCCCTGACCGCGGGCCGGGCGGAATTCTCCGCCCATGCTCCCCGCATCGAGACCATGCAGATCGCCGTCGACAAGATCCGCGAGGTGATCGGCTCGGGCGGCAAGGTGATCCGCTCCATCGTCGAGGAGAGCGGCGCCAAGGTCGACATCAACGACGACGGCGTCATCAAGATCGCCAGCGCCAATGCCGCGGCGATCGAGAAGGCCCGCGAGCTGATCGGCGCCATCGTCGACGAGCCCGAGGTCGGCCGCGTCTATACCGGCAAGGTCGTCAAGATCATGGATTTCGGCGCCTTCGTGAACTTCTTCGGCAAGCGCGACGGCCTCGTCCATGTCAGCCAGATGTCCAACGAGCGCGTCGGCCATCCCAAGGACGTGGTCTCCGAGGGCCAGTCGGTGAAGGTCAAGCTCATGGGCTTCGACGACCGCGGCAAGGTGCGGCTCTCGATGCGCGCCGTCGACCAGGAGACCGGCGCGGAGCTCAAGGAAGACGCCTGAGGCGCGGGGGCGGCGGCGACGCCGCCCCGGCCGACACCACGCTGGACGAGGGCGGTCCAATCCCGCCGGGGGGCAAGGGGACGGCATGGGTTTGCGATCGCGGATCAGACGGAGTCTCCTCGCCCGCGGCTACCGGGTCCCGGGCTTCCTCGTCCGCGAGCACGACCGGCTGTTCCACGAGGTGGTCCACAGCCTCCGGCCCGGCATGGTGGTGCTCGACATCGGGGCGAACCGCGGCGACATCGCCGCGGCCTTCGCCGCCCGCGGCGCCACCGTGCACGCCTTCGAGCCCAACCCGGACGTCTTCGCCGAACTCCGCAAGGCCGCCCGGGCCCATCCGACGATCCATGCGCAGAACTGCGGCATCCTCGACGCCGATGCCGAGATGAAGCTCTACCTGCACGAATCCTATGCCGACGATCCCCTGGGCCATTCCGAGAGCTCGTCCTTCGTCGCCGCCAAGCCGAATGTCTCGGCCGATGATTTCCGCAGCGTCCCGGTGCGCGACATCGCCGGGGTGATCGCCGAGATCGGCGTCCCGATCGACGTCGTCAAGATCGACGTCGAGGGGGCCGAATACCGCATCCTGAAGCGGATGATCGAGACCGGGACGATCGAAAGGGTCGGCCGGGTCTATGTCGAGACGCATCACGACCGCATCCCCGAGCTGCGCGCCGAGCACGAAGCCGTGGCCGCGGCGATCGCGGAGCGCGGCCTCGGCGGCAAGATCCGCCTCGACTGGGTCTGACGATGGCCGGGCGTCTCGACGTCACCCTGGTCGCCGGACGCCGCCCCGAGCTCCTGGCGCGCACGCTCGCCTCCTTCGCCGAAGGCCTCTTCGCGCATTTCGACCTGGCGGGCTTCCATGCCAATATCGACCCGATCTTCGGCGACGCCTCCGACCACGCCCGCTGCCGCGAGGTCATCCTCTCGCGCTTCCCGGATGCGGCGATCTCCGAGCCGCGCGCCGCCGGCTTCGGTGCCGCGGTGCAGCGGGTCTGGGCCGCGACCCGCGCCGATCTCGTCTTCCATCTCGAGGACGACTGGCTGCTCAACGAGCCCGTCGGCCCGGCGGAGGTGCTGCCGCTCCTGACCGGGAGCACGAAATCGGTCGCGCTGGTCGCCCGGGAATTCGGCTGGAACGGCCGCGACCTCTACAACGTCCGCCGCAAGCGGCGGCGCTTCCTCGGCATCCCGGTCGGCCGGCGCACCCTCAACGTCTTCGGGACCAGCCCGCGCTTTCTCGACGGCGCCTTCGCCCGCCGCTGCGCCGCGCTGATCGACCCCGCGCTCGATCCGGAGAAGCAGATGCGGCCCCCGGGAAACCCCGCGCTCATCGCCTATCTCAACCAGTATCGCTGCCGCTTCCTGCCCACGAAGGCCGGCGCGGCGCTCATCACCGACATCGGGCGGGAATGGCGCGACGCCCGCGGCATCGAGAAGGTCCTGGATCAGGGCGTCAGCCGCTGGAGGCAGGCGCCGTGACCCAGACGCTCGACCTCCTGCGCGCGGCGATGCTTCCCGCCCGGCGCCGAAAATACCTCGCCCGGGCGCTCCGGGCCGGGTCCGTCGCGCCGGGCGATTTCATCCGCATCGCGAAATCCTTCGGCATCGCGACCGTCGATGCGCCCTATCTCGACGCCTATCGCATCCGCCTCGACCTGAACGGGCGCAGCATCACCGAGGCGGTGCTCGCCAGGGGCAGCTTCCAGGCGGATCTCTTCGCGCGCTTCGCCGGAAACCTCCCGGACCGCGCCGCGACCTTCGTGAACGTGGGCGCCAATATCGGCACCACCTGCCTCAACGCCCATCACGCCGGCTTCCGCGACATCCTGGCCTGCGAGCCGGTCGCCTCGAATTTCGCGCTGCTGCAGGAGAACCTCCGCCAGCTCGGGGATGCGGCGCTGGCGCTCCATCCCGTCGCCCTCGGTGCACGGGCCGAAGAGCGGCGGATCTTCCTCAACCCTGAAAGCACCGGCCGCCACTCGCTGGTGCGCGACTTCGGGCAGGGCGCGCAGACCGTCCGGGTCTCGACCCTCGACGCGATCGCGCCGGCGCGGCCTTGCGCGCTCTGGATCGACGCCGAGGGTTACGAGGCCGAGATCCTGCGCGGCGCCGAGGAATTCCTGCGCGACCATTGCCGCGCGATGTGCCTGGAGATCACCCCGGAGCTTCTCGGCCCCGGCGATCTCGACTTCATCGACCGGATCGGCGCGCGCCATTTCAGCCGCATCCTCGGCCTCGAGGGCGCCGCCGTGGCCCGTGTCCGCGATCTCGATGCCCTGCGCGAAGGCCGACAGACCGATGTCATCTTCCTCCCCTGAACCGACGCTCGCGGTCGCCACCGGCATCCTGGGCAATCCGACCGAGACCGGCGCCCGCCGGCATCTCGCCATGCTCTTCGGCGGCCGGACCGTGGCGCTGGCCGAGCGCCGCTATCCCGGCTTCCAGAGCCCGCGGCCGGCGCTCGTGCTGAACGAACTCGATGCCGGCCCGCTCGCCTGGCTCGAGCAGGGGCTCGGCAAGGCAATCCAGAGCCGGCGCTACCAGTCGTCCGGCGTGCCCTTCGGGCGGCGGCGCGCGGCGCTCGAGGCCTTCCTGCGCGCCCATGGCGTGCGGGCGATCCTCGGGGAATTCGGGCATATCGGTTGCAACCTCGCGCCGATCGGCCAGGCCGCCGGCATCCCGGTCTTCACCTATTTCCGCGGCTTCGACGCCTCCAAGCGCCTGCGCGAGCCGCGCATCCTGCGGCGGTACCGCGCCGCCATGCCGCGGCTCGCGGGCGTCTTCTCGGTCTCGCAATTCCTGCTCGACAATCTCGCGGCGGCGGGCATCAGCCATCCGAACGCCGTCGTGATCCCGACCGGCGTCGACACGCGCGCCTTCGCCCCCGGCGCCAAGGATCCGCATCTGATCCTCGCGGTGGGCAGGATCGTGGCGAAGAAGGCGCCGATGGTGACGCTCAAGGCCTTCGCGGAGGTCTCCGCCGCCTTTCCCGAGCACCGGCTCGAAGTGATCGGGGACGGCGAGATGCGCGGCGAATGCGAGGCCTGGGCCGCGCACTCCGGCCTCGGCGGGCGCATCGCCTTCCTGGGGCGGCGCGACCACGATTTCGTCCGGGAGCGCCTGAGCCGGGCGACGGTCTTCCTGCAGCATTCGATCACCGCCGAGGACGGCAATACCGAGGGCCTGCCGACCGCGATCCAGGAGGCCATGGCCGCGGGCTGCGCCGTGGTCTCCACGCGCCACGCCGGGATCCCGGAGGCGGTCGAGGAGGGGCGGACCGGCCTGCTCGTGGAAGAATTCGACGGCGCGGGCTTCGCCGATGCGCTGCGCCGCGTTCTGGCGAGCCCCGAAGGCGCGGCCGCGATGGGCCGCGCGGCGCGCGATGTGGCCGCGGAACGCTTCGACTTCCTCAAGCTCCACGCCCGGCTGGAAGCGACGATCCGCCGGACCTGCCGGGAGCTCGGCGTGCCGGCGCCCTGACCGGCGACCCGGAAGGCTGGAAAATGGCAAGCCATTTTCCAGCCACTTTCCAGCCCTGTTCCAGCCACGAAAACCGACGCCATTTCAGCGCCTTGCGCCGAATCCGCCCCGGATCACACCCCCGGCCCGATCAGCCGGTTGGCCCGCTGCCGGATCCAGCCGCCCTGCTTGCCGGGATGCAGCCGGTTGGTGTGCAGGATGGCGGGCATCTGCCGGCCCTCCGCGAGCCAGTCGAGCCAGGTGAAGCGCCGGCGGTTGTACCGCTCCGGCAGCACAGCGATCCGCAGGTCCGAGGCCCAGAGGAGCTCGCGGAAGGTCCGCTGGTCGGCGGTGAGCCCGGCCTCGGCATAGGCGGCGCGCCATTCGGCGAGGAAGGCGCGCACCGCGGGCGTGCCGCGATAGAGAAGGACGCCGCCGTTGTGCTCGGGAAAGGAGGCCGGCACGTCCTCGCGCCAGCGCGGCATCTTGCGCCGCACCACGGCGCGATCCCGATGCGCGGCCGCGAGATCGAACCGCTCCAGAAGCCGGTAGAGGTCGGAAAGGTCAGCAAAAACACGGGTATCGGTGTCGAGATAGAGCGTCTCGTCGAAGGGGCTCTCGCCGAGATAATCCACCTTGGAGCGCACATGCGGCGCCGAGATCGTCCCGGTCCAGTCGAAGGCCTCGCCCGGCGCGTCGCTGTCGCTGAAGAGGCCGACGGACAGGCCGGGATTGCTCCGATGGACCGAGTCCGCCACCGCGCGCGCCGCCGCCACATGCGCCGCACCCGTCGCGATCAGCAGCACGCCCCGGCTCACGACGCCCGCGCCCGCTTCTCGATCCCGTCGGGCGTCCAGACCAGCCCGCTCCGCCGCTCCGCGCGCACCCGCGCTTTGTTGGCGCGCTTGTGCTCGGGATCGGCATAACCGCGCGGATGCTCGAGATGCACCAAGGGCGCGGTATAGCGCAGATGCTGGCCCGGCACGCCGCTGTTGGCGAGGCGCACGCCCAGCTCCTTGTCGCCGCCGCCGTATTTCATGGTCTCGTCGAAGCCGTTGACGGCGAGAAGCGCCGCGCGGAACGCCGAGGCATTGGCGCCGCACCAGGCGCGCTGCACCGGCGTCGCCCGGTCGAGCAGGGCCATGACCGGCTCGGGGAAGGGCATGGTCTTGAGCCATGTGCCGAAGCGGTCGATGGCGCGCATCCGGCGCAGCCAGGCGCGCTCGAAGACCCGGCCAGAGACGACATCCTCGACCGTCACCGCCGCGGTGGCCTCGGCGTCGAGCCGGATCAGGCTGCCCGACGAGAACCGGTCCGGGCGGGCCATCGCCACATGCCTTCCGATGAAACCCGGATGGATCAGCACGTCGCCGTCGATGAACACGAGGAATTCGGCCTCGGAGGTTGCGATCGCGCGGTTGAGGATCGCGCCCTTCTCGAAGCCGCGGTCCTCGTGCCAGACATGGCGGATCGGTGGTGACGGCCGGGCGGCGGCGACCTCGGCGATCGCGGCGGCGGTCTCGGGCCCCGAGCCGTCGTCGGCGATGCAGATCGATCCCGGCTGCAGGCGCTGCGCGGCCACCGAGGCGAGGCAGAGCCGCAGCGGCCCGGGGCTGTTGTAGGTCGCGACGATCAGCTCGATGCGCATGGGATCAACCCGAGCCGATCCGCGCCAGGAAGTCCAGCGCGGCGCGGTCCTCGACCTCCTCGGCCTCGATATTGGCCACCGTGCGCCGGACCTTGCGCGCATATTCGCCCGATTTGTCGCGCAGGTTCGGCCCCCGGGCAATCTTCGCGGCGAGCTCCGATTCCGAGCGCGTGTAGTAGTGGTTGAGCTGGACATGGGCCGCCGAATAGAACTCCCGCCGGCCCCGCTCGCCCTCGGCGGCCCGAAGGCCGAGATCGTTGCAGGCGGCGGCGGATCCGTCGGTCTCCATCGCATGGATGCGCACCGCGGTCAGGTGGCAGGGATCGACGATGTACTTGAAGGCCCGGATCCCGCGCGCCTCGCTCATGGGATCGGCCGCGCGCCTGAGATAATTCGCCACGACGCCGCCCTCCGGCGGCTCGACATGCCCGGAGCGCCCGAACATGTGCCAGGGCAGCGCGATGCTGCGGCAGCCTTCCAGATGGGCGAGGGCATCGTTCAGGCTGCGCGCCTGCCGCGGCACCAGGAATTCGTCGATGTCGATGAAGGCCATCCAGCGCAGGTCGCGGCCGAAATTGCGCGCCGCATGGGCATAGGCGAGCGCCTGATTGTGGATCTCGCGCCCCATCCTCGCGTCGCGGAACACCTGGTCCCAGGGAAGGATCGCCAGCGCCTCCGCCGGCAGGGTTCCGCGCAGGACCGCGAGCGTCCCGTCGGTGCAGCCGTTGTCATAGACGATGTAGCGGCGGACGCCGGCCGCGGCGTGGAAGGCCGCCCATTCGCCGATATGGCGTTCCTCGTTGCGCACGATCGCGGCGATGGCGAGCCCGTGGCGGTCGGGCGCCGGCGCGGGCGGCGTGATCGCGATCTTGCTGATCTTGCCGAGGATCGGGAGTTTCCAGAGCATGCCCGGGCCTTGCTGCCTGACGGCGCCCTCTAGCACCCGCCCGGAAGGATGGCAAAGGGCCGTTGCGCCGCGGGGCCGCGGTTCCTAATCTGGTCGGGCGGGAACAGTGGAGGCGCCTATGCGGCTGGGGCTCGACTATGGCGGCACCAAGATCGAGGGCATCGTGCTCGCTCCGGACGGAACCGAGCGCGCCCGGGCCCGGGTGCCGACGCCGCGGCACGATTATCCCGGCGGGATCAGGGTGATCCGCGATCTGATGCTGCATCTCGAGGACATGGCCGGCGCGCGGATCGAGCAGGTCGGCATCGGCGTGCCGGGATCGGTCGACCGAACGACGGGGCGGGTGACGCTCGGCAACTCGACCTGGCTGCACGGCCACGACCTCCGGGGCGATCTCACCGAGGCGCTGAAGCGGCCGGTGAAGATCGCCAACGACGCCAATTGCTTCGCGCTTTCCGAGGCCGTCGATGGCGCGGCGGCGGGGGCGGAGGTCGTCTTCGGCGTCATCCTGGGCACCGGCGTGGGCGGCGGCTTCGTGGTGCATGGAAGGCTCATCGAGGGCGTGAACGCCATCGGCGGGGAATGGGGCCATATCCCGCTCCCCACGCCGCGGGACGACGAGCGGCCGGGGCCGCTCTGTTCCTGCGGCGTGCCGGGCCATACCGAATCCTGGCTCTCGGGCCCCAATCTCGCCGCGGATCACGCCCGGCGGATCGGCGCGACCGAGGGCGAGGGGCCCAAGGTCCAGGAGATCGTCGTGCTGGCGCGCGGCGGCGATGCGGCGGCGGAGGAGACCCTGCGGCGCTTCGAGGACCGGCTCGGCCGCTCGCTCGCGGTGATCGTCAACATCCTCGACCCCGACGTGATCGTGCTCGGCGGCGGCCTCTCGAACATCGCCCGCCTCTACGAGAACGTGCCCGCGCTCGTCGAGCCGCATGTCTTCGGGGACAAGTTCAACACCCGGATCGTGCGCAACCGGCACGGCGACAGCTCCGGCGTGCGCGGCGCCGCCTGGCTCTAGAAGGGCACCGGCGCGTCGAATTCGACCCAGGCCCCGCCGTCGGGATGGCGGAAGGCGAGGCTCTCGGCATGGAGCTGGAGCCTGTCCGCCGCCGCCTGCGCCTCCGGCGGCCCGTAGAAGGGATCGCCGAGGATCGGATGGCCGAGTGCCAGCAGATGCACCCGCAGCTGGTGGCTGCGCCCGGTCAGCGGCGAGAGCTGCAGCCGCGTCGCGCCGGCCTCGCGGGCGAGCACCCGCCAGTCGGTGATCGCCGGCTTGCCGCGCAGGTGGCAGACCATCTGCCGCGGCCGGTTCGGCCAGTCGCAGATCAGCGGCAGGTCGATGCGCCCCGAATCGGCCTGCGGATGGCCCCGAACCCGCGCCACATAGCCCTTGCGCACCTGCCGCCGCTCGAATTGCCAGTTGAGATGGCGCTGGGCGAGCGCATTGCGCGCGAAGACCATCACGCCGGAAGTGTCGCGGTCGAGCCGGTGCACGAGCAGCGCGCCGGGGAAGGCGGCGCGAACCCGCGCCTCCAGGCAATCCTGCGGCCCCGGCGGCTTCGCCGGAACGCTGAGCAGGCCCGAGGGCTTGTCGAGCACCACGAGCATCGCATCGGCATGGCGGATCCGGAGGCCCGTCCCGACGGTCTCCGCGGTCAGCGCGCGCATGGAAAAGCCCCGATCATCGCGCATTCGCTCGCCGCTGCGGCCCCCGGTGTCAAGGCCGGGCGGGACCGGAGGCCGGCCCGGATCGCCCCGGCATCGGGCGGAAGGGCCGCAGGGGCCCGGAAACAGCCGGATTTCCCGCGGGATCGATGGCCCGCAGGTCCGGCATTTCGGCCCCTTGCCTTCGGCCGGCGAAGCTCGGCGCGCTATCCCTCGAAGCCGGTAACGCCCCTTTAAGCTTTGCGGCGCAGTCTCGCCGTCGCGTCGCGCAGGTCGATGGAGAACGGGATGACAGCCCAGTATCTTGAGTGTGTTCTGGCGGGTCTCGTATCGCTGCTTATGGCTATGGCGCCCGGTGTACGGGCCGCGTCCGCGCGGCCTGTTCCGGTGCGCGTCTCCCCGCCTTCGCCGGCCCGTGCGGCGCACCCCAAGAGCCGCTAGCGCCCGGTTCCGGGCTTTCGCCCGCCCCCGAAGCCGCAGCGAATACCGGGTCGCACCGACGCCGGAACGCCGTCAATATTCTGAATGTGTTTGATTCTGCCGCGATTGTTCTGCCAGTTTGTGGCCTGAGCAACGGGGGGGAGATGCAGATGACCCGCATTCTGGTCGGGCTGGACGGTTCTGCGCCGGGAGAGAGAGCCCTGGCACATGGCAAGATGCTTGCCAGTTTGATCGGCGATTGCGAGCTCATCCTGGTCTATGTGATCGAATGGTCGCCCTACGAGTTCCACACGCCGCAGGAGCTCGACGAACGGCACAAGCGCCGCGAGGAGGAGCTCGCGCAGGCCCATGCGCATATCCTCGAACCGGCGCGGAAGGCAACCGAGGCCGAGGGCTTCAAGGTGGAGACGGTCGTGCGGCACGGCGATCCCGTGTCGATCCTGGAGGAGCTCGCGGTCGCCAGGGGCGCGGCGCAGATCGTCATCGGGCGGACGGGCCATCGCGGCATGCGCGAGCGGCTCTTCGGTGGCGTGTCGGGCAAACTGATCGCAACGGCGAGCGTGCCGGTGACGATCATTCCGGAAACGGGGGCAGATCAATGACCGAATTGCAGAGAATGTCGCGCATCCCGGCCGTGCTGCTGGCGGTGCTCGGTCTGGTGCTGATGCTGGCGGCATCGCCGCTCGCCGCGCAGGAGGCCACCGATCCCGTCGCCTCCGAGCAGGAGGGCGCCGCGCCGGATGCGGTGATGGAGGAAACCCAGCAGGGCGCCGTGGTCGAAGAGCCGGCGGTGGAGACCGCCCCGGCCGCCCTGACCATCGACCAGAAGGTCGACCAGGTCTTCGCCTCCTCGACCGGCTGGTTCGTCTCGCTGATCTTCGCACCGTTGCCGGGCACGAGCTTTCCCTGGATCGTTCTCTGGCTCGTGGTGGGCGCGACGGTCTTCACGCTCTATTTCCGCTTCATCCAGTTCCGCGCCTTCGGCCATGCCATCAGCCTGGTCAGGGGCGACTATTCCGACCCCAACGACGCGGGCGAGGTCAGCCACTTCCAGGCGCTCGCCACCGCGCTCTCGGGCACGGTCGGTCTGGGCAACATCGCCGGCGTGGCGGTGGCGGTCGGAATCGGCGGCCCCGGGGCCACCTTCTGGATGATCCTCGCCGGCCTGATGGGCATGGCCTCGAAATTCACCGAATGCACGCTCGGCGTGAAGTACCGCAACGAATACGAGGACGGCACCGTCTCGGGCGGCCCGATGTACTACATGGTCAAGGGCTTCCGCGAGCGCGGTCTCGCGGGCGGCGGGATCATGGCGATCGTCTTCTCGATCTTCTGCATCCTCGGCTCCTTCGGTGGCGGCAACATGTTCCAGGCCAACCAGGCCCACGCCCAGCTCTCGGGGATCCTGGGAGACTATCCGGGCTGGATTACTGGCGTGATTTTCGCCGCGATCGTGTTCGCAGTCATCGTGGGCGGCATCAAGTCCATCGCCAGGGTGACCGAGAAGGTCGTGCCGTTCATGGGCATCCTCTACGTCGGCACGGCGCTGCTGATCATCGCGATCAACTACCACCAGATCGGCTGGGCCTTCAGCCAGATCTTCGCCGGCGCCTTCACCGGGCTCGGGGTCGCGGGCGGGCTGGTCGGGGCACTGATCCAGGGCTTCAAGCGCGCCGCCTTCTCCAACGAGGCGGGCGTCGGCTCCGCGGCCATCGCGCATTCGGCCGTCCGCACCAAGGAGCCGGTGACCGAGGGCGTCGTCTCGCTGCTCGAGCCCTTCATCGACACCGTGGTGATCTGCACCATGACCGCGCTGGTGATCACCATCTCGGGCGTGCAGCAGATCGACCCGGAGACCGGCCTCTTCATCCTCAACGACGCCGGCATGATCGCCACCACGGGCGACGTCCAGGGCGTTCAGCTGACCTCGGCGGCCTTCGCCACGGGACTGAGCTGGTTTCCCTACGTCCTGGCCATCGCGGTGATCCTCTTCGCCTTCTCGACGATGATCTCCTGGTCCTACTACGGGCTGAAGGCCTGGACCTACCTCTTCGGCGAGGGCAAGACGACGGAACTGGTCTTCAAGCTGCTCTTCTGCTTCTTCGTCATCGTCGGCGCGGCCGCCCAGCTCGGCGCGGTGATCGACTTCTCCGACGCGATGATCTTCGCCATGGCGGTCGTGAACATCATCGCGCTCTACTGCCTGCTGCCGATCGTGCGGCGCGAGGTCAATTCCTACTTCGACCGGCTGCGCTCGGGCGAGATCCGCAAGTTCGGCGCCCACGCCGCGGCCGAATAAGGCGACCGCAGGGGAGCCGCCGCCGTCGCGGCGGCTTCCATTCGTCCTTGGCCCCGTTCACATGTCGCCGCCGCGCCATGGACAGCGGATGCGCCGCGGCGATAGCCTGCGATGCCGCACGGCATTGGCGGCGGGGGCGGAGAAGCGACGGATGCGCAGATGGCTTGCAGCGGGGCCGGTGCTGGTGGCGGCGCTCTGCCTTCTCGCCCCCGCGCTCCGGGCCAACGAGGCGCCGCGCCAGCGCTACGTCGGCTCGGACAGCTGCACCGAATGCCATGGGCAGATCGCCGGCCTCTGGGCCGGGTCCGACCACGCGCTCGCCTGGACGCGCCCGACCGAGGCGAGCGTGCTGGGCGATTTCGACGACGCATCCTTCGAGCACGGCGGGATCAGCGCAAGGTTCTTCCGGCAGGACGGCGGATTCGCGATCGAGACCGAGGATGCGGCGGGCGTGCCCCGGGTCTTTCGGGTCGTCGGCGTCGCGGGGATCAGGCCGCTGCAGCAATATCTTCTCGAAGCCGGCCCCGGCCGGACGCAGGCCTTCGACATCGCCTGGGACGTGGAGCGGGGCCGCTGGTATCCGCTCTATCCCGACCAGCAGCTCCAGCCCGGCGACGGCATGCACTGGACCGGGCCCTACAAGAGCTGGGAGGCGCGCTGCGCCGAATGCCATGCGACCGGATTCAGGCGCCGCTACGATCCCGCGACGCGGAGCTATTCGCCCGAGGAAGCCGAGATCGGGGTGGGATGCGAGGCCTGCCACGGGCCCTCGAGCGCGCATCTCGACTGGGCGAAGGACCCCGCCGCCTACGACCCCACGCAATGGCCGGGCCTGACGCCGGAGGGCTTCACGGTGGATCTCGCGGCCTCCGCCGAGACCCAGATCGGGCAATGCGGCGGCTGCCATTCCCGGCGGGAGGCGTTCTTCGACGGCAATCCGGTGCCGGGCACGCCCTATCACGACGCCTATTCGCTCTCGCTGCTGCGCGAGGGCCTCTATCACGCCGACGGCTCCATCCAGGACGAGGTCTATGTGATGGGCTCCTTCCTGCAATCGAGGATGTATGCCCGCGGCGTGCGCTGCAGCGACTGCCACGACCCGCACAGCACCGAGCTCAGGGCCGAGGGCAATTCGGTCTGCACGCAATGCCATTCCCCGGCGGCGAACCCGCGCTTCCCCACGCTTCGCAAGGCCGATTACGACACGCCCGAGCATCATTTCCACCAAGCGGGCTCGGAGGGCGCGCAATGCCGGAACTGCCACATGATCGAGCGCACCTATATGGGCATCGACGACCGTCGCGACCACAGCTTCCGCGTCCCGCGCCCGGATCTCGCGGCCGAGACCGGCGCCCCGGATGCCTGCACCGATTGCCATTCCGGGCGCGACGCGGCCTGGGCGGCGGCGGAGATCGCGGCGCGCTTTCCCGAGAGCACGCGGCGCGGACCGCATTTCTCCACCGTCTTCGCGGCGGCGCGCTGGTCGCCGGAGGCGCAGCGGAGCGAGCTGCTGGCGCTCGCCCGGGATGCGGAGGCGGCCGGCATCGTGCGGGCGACGGCGATCGAGATGCTCTCGCTGACCGCGGATGCCGAGATCGCCCGCGAGGGCGCGGCGCTGCTCGACGATCCCGACCCGCTGGTGCGCGCCGCGGCGACCGCGCTGCAGCGCGGGGCGGAGCCGCAGGACCGGATGACCCGCCTCCTGCCCGCCCTGCGCGATCCGCTGCGCTCGGTGCGGGCCGCCGCCGCCAAGGTCACCATCGACGCGACGGAGCCCGAGGATGCCGCGGAAGGCGCGGCCCTGCGCCGGGCGCGCGCGGAATGGCGCGCCGCGCTCGCCTCCCGCAGGGATTTCCCCGAGACGCATCTGCAGACCGGCGGCGCGGCGCTGACCCTGCGCGACTGGGACGCGGCCGTCGCCGCCTTCGGCGAGGCGGTGTCGCTCGATCCGCAGCTGGTCGACGGCTGGTCGATGATCGTGCGCATCCTCGCCGCCACCGGCAGGGAGGCCGAGGCCCGCAACGCCCTCGCCGCGGCGCTGGCCGCCAATCCGGGCAATCCGACGCTGCTGTCGCTGCGCTAGCCGCGGGCCTCTGGACCGGGAGAAGGCCGCGCCCCGCGCGGCCCGATCGCCACGGGTCGAAAGGCGGAATTGGCAGAACCGCGCTTCGATCGCTCCTTGCGGGCGCCAAAGCGTCCCCTCGCCCGGCAGGCACGGATCGCGCACCGCGGCCTTTCGGGCGGAAGCGATCTATCCCCCGGTCATATAGGGCATCAGCACCACTTCGCTGTCCGGCCCGATCTCGGTGAACCAGGCCTCGCGGTAGATGCGGCCGTCGAGCGCGAGGCTGACCCCGCGGTCGATCTGGGGCTTCAGGCCCGGATAGGTCTCGGCGAGCCGGTCGAGCAACTCCTTGAAATTGCGCGCCTCGACCTCGACCTGGCCCTCCCCGCCGGTGAACCGACGCAAGGATCCCCAGAGCGTCACCGCGACCATGGTCAGCGGCCCGCGTTGATCGCCTCGAGCACGCGCGGCGGCGACATCGGCAGGCGGGTCATGCGATGGCCGATCGCCCGCGAGACCGCGTTCGAAAGTGCGGCCAGCGGCGGCACGATCGGCGTCTCGCCCACGCCGCGGACCCCGTAGGGATGGCCCGGATTCGGGATCTCCAGGATCACCGTGTCGATCTGGGGCAGGTCCGAGGCGACGGGCACGCGGTAGTCGAGGAAACCTGCGTTCTGCAGGCGCCCGTCCTCGCCGTAGATGTATTCCTCGTTCAGCGCCCAGCCGATGCCCTGAACGGCGCCGCCCTGCATCTGGCCCTCCACGTAATCGGGATGCACCGCCTTGCCGGCATCCTGGATGACCGTGTAGCGCAGCACCTTGGTCGCCCCGGTCTCGCGGTCCACCTCCACGTCGCAGATATGCACGCCGAAGCTGACCCCGGCGCCGTCGGCATGGGCCTCGTTATGCCCGGCGATCGGCCCGCCGGTCTTGAAGGAGACCGCGGCGATCTCCGCCAGCGTCATCGGCGGGAAATCCCCCGCATTGGGGCCCGAGGGCTTGGCCGCGCCGTCCTCCCAGAGCACCGCCTCCTCGTCGATCCCCCAGATCCGCGCGGCGCGGGCGCACATCTTCTGCTTCGCGTCGCGCGCGGCCTTGATCGTGGCGAGGCCGACGGCAAAGGTCACCCGGCTGCCGTCGGTCACGTCGTTGTGGCCGAGCGAGCTGGTGTCGGCGATGGTCGCGCGGACGCGCTCGTAGGGGATGCCCAGCTCCTCCGCCGCCATCAGGCTGATCGAGGCCCGCGATCCGCCGATGTCGGGATTGCCTTCGGTGATGCCCACCGTGCCGTCGGTATTGACGCTGAGCGACACCGAGGTATTGCCGCCGAAATTGAACCAGAACCCGGCCGAGAGCCCGCGGCCCTGGCCGGGGCCGAGCGGCGCGGAATAATGCGGATGCGCCTTCGCGGCCTCCAGCGTCGCCTCGAGCCCGATCGCCTCGAAGGTCGGCCCGTAGGACGATTTCGTGCCCTTGCGCGCGGCGTTCCTCAAGCGCACCTCGAGCGGGTCGAGGCCGAACCCCTGGCAGAGCTCGTCCACGACACTCTCCACCGCATAGATCGCCTGGGGCGCCCCGGGCGCGCGATAGGCCGCCTCCTTGGGGCGGTTGGTCAGCACGTTCCAGCCCAGCGTCCGCACGGCGCGCAGGTCGTAGCAGGCGAAGGCGGCCTGCGCGCCCATGTCCACGGTCTCGCAGGGAAAGGCGCCGCCGGAATAGCGCAGCACCGCCTCGCCGGCGGTGATGCGGCCGTCGCGGGCCATGCCGATCCTCACGTCGATCGAGGCCGAGACGGTCGGCCCGGTGGCGCGGAAGACCTCCTCGCGGCTCATCACGATCTTGACCGGACGGCCGGACTTGCGCGCGAGCAGCAGCGCCACCGGCTCGATGAAGACGACGGTCTTGCCGCCGAAGCCGCCGCCGATCTCGGAGGCGGTCACGCGCAGCTGGCTGGCCTGCATCCCCATCAGCTCGGCGCAGATGTCGCGCACGTTGTACTGCCCTTGCGTGCAGCACCAGAGATCCGCCCGCCCGTCGCCCGTCACCGAAGCGAGGCAGGCATGGGGCTCGATATAGCCCTGATGGGTCGCGGCGGTGGTGAAGCTGCGCTCCACGATCCGGTCGGCTTGCGCGAAGCCCGCCTCGAGGTCGCCATGCCCGAATTCGCAATGGTTGGTGACGTTCGGCGACATGCCGCCGGGCACGTTCTCATGCGCGCGCCCGGCGAGCACCACGGGGGCCTCGGGGCGCATCGCCGCGTCGACGTCGATCACATGCGGCAGGATCTCGTAATCGACCGCGATCAGCTTCAGCGCCGCCCGGGCGATCTCCGGGGTCAGGGCGGCGACCGCCGCGACGGCATGGCCGTCATAGAGCGCCTTGTCCCGCGCGAGGCAATTGTCCCGGACGTCGCGCAGCGAGGTCCGGTCCTCGCCCATGTCGATGATCTTGTCCCCCTCCAGCCGGGCGAAGTCGCGCGCGGTGACCACCGCCTTCACGCCGGGAAGCGCCTCGGCCGCGGTGGTGTCGATGGCGCGGATCCGCGCATGGGCATGGGGGCTGCGCAGGATGCGCCCGACCAGCATCCCCGGCGCCGAGACATCGGCGCCGTAGAGCGCGCGGCCGGTGACCTTGTCGACGCCATCGGGGCGCGGCGGGCGGGTGCCGACGACCTTGAAGACCCGCTTGCTCGAGGAATCGAGTGCCATGTTACGCGCTCCTCATCTTGGCGGCGGCATCCTGGACCGCGCGCACGATCTTGTCGTAGCCGGTGCAGCGACAGAGGTTCCCCGCCAGCCAGTAGCGGATCTCGGTGTCGGTCGGCTCCGGGTTGCGGTCGAGCAGCGCCTTCGCGGCCACCAGGATGCCCGGCGTGCAGATCCCGCATTGCAGGGCGGCGAGGTCGATGAAGCTCTGCTGCAGCGGGTGCAGCGTCTCGCCCTGCGCCAGTCCCTCGATGGTGTCGATCCGCGCGCCTTCGGCCTCCACGGCGAGCACCAGGCAGGAACAGACCAGCCGGTCGTCGAGCCTCACGCTGCAGGCGCCGCAATCGCCGGTGCCGCAGCCCTCCTTGGCCCCGGTCAGGCCGAGGCGGTTGCGCAGCGCGTCGAGCAGGGTCTCGTCGTGGCCGCAGACGAATTCGGCGCCGTCGCCGTTGACCGTCGTCGCTACCTGGATGGTCTTCATGACGTCCGTCCTGCACGTTGATGGGCGATCGCGGCCGCGCGCCGGGCGAGCACGCCCGCGACCTGGGAGCGGAAGGCGATGGTGCCGCGCTTGTCGTCGATGGGGCTGCAGGCCGCCGAGCAGGCGGCGGCGAGTGCGGCGAGGGCCTCCTCCCCGAGGCCGGTGCCGATGAGGCAGTCCGCGGCGGCCTCCACGAGCCGCACGGTCGGTGCGACCGCGCCGAGCGCCACCCGGGCCGCGGCGACACGGCCCCCGGCACCGAGGGTCAGGCTGACCGCCGCCGAGGCGACCGCGATATCCATCTCGGTGCGCGGGATGAAGCGCAGATAGGCGTCGCCGGAACCCGCCGGCCTTGCGGGCAGCAGGATCGAGGTGATGAACTCGCCCTTGCCGAGCGCGGTGCGCCCGGGGCCGACGGGGATCTCCGCCACGGGGCAGTCGCGCGTGCCCCCGGGGCCCTGGATGCGCGCGACGGCCGCCGCGGCCACGAGACCGGGCACGGCGTCGCCGGCGGGCGAGCCGTTGCAGAGGTTGCCGGCCATGGTCGCACGGCCCTGCACCTGGGTGGAGCCGATCAGCTCGAAGCCCTCCACCACCCCGGGCCAGAGCGCCTTCACGCCCGCATGCTCGCCCAGCATCGCCCCGGAGACCGCCGCGCCGATCCGGAAGCCGCCGGCCTCGGGCGTGATGTCGCGCATGCCCGCGATCCGCTTGATGTCGACGATGAGATCCGGCTCGACGAGGCCCGATTTCAGCTGCACCAGCACGTCGGTGCCCCCGGCGAGGATGCGGCTCACGCCTTCCTCCCGGCCGAGCAGGTCCGCGGCTTCTTCGGCGGTTTCGGGTCTCACGTAGCGCATCGCGCCCTCTTTCCTGCTATTCCGGCCCAGATCCTCGCGCGGCGCTCGGGCGGTCGCCCCCCCGGGGATGGATCTGCCGGATATTGCATATGCCCCGATCCGGAGTCCATGCGGGCGGGGTGCTCGATCAGGGCCATCGCATCTGGAGCCCAGACTTTCTTCTCCGGCCTTCCCGCCAAAGAAGGAGGGCAGCGCCTGGCCCGGCGGTGACCGCCGGGCGGGACGGTGAAGCCGGGCGCGCCCGGAACTCGGCCTGACGGTGTCGCGCTGCCCGATGCAATTCCCCTGGATGCGCGCTGGGCCTCCACGCCCGGACCGACCTTGCCGATTCCAGACCCGCGCCCCGGCCCGGAACCCAAAGGTTAACTCCCTGAATAACTGTGCAAAACCAAAGTCTTGCGGGATGTGCGCGCGCGCACAGCTCCCGCAACGGCACCCCGCCGGCGGCCCCGGCGGGGATGCAGGCCGCGCTAGCGACGCGGGCAGAGCGCCCCGAACACGGCCTGCGGCGTGACCGCCCCGAGCGTTCTGTCGCCCTCGATCACCCAGACCGGCGCGCTCTCCGCCGCGAAGAGCGGCAATGCCTCGCGCAGGGCGGTCTCGGGCGCGACGCTCCGGGCGGGGTCGGCCGGGCCGTCGACGGGACCCATGACGTCGACCGCGCGCAGCACGCTCAGCGGATTGAGCTGCGCCACGAAATCGGCGACATAGCCGTTCGCCGGGCGCAGCACGATGTCCTCGGGTCGGCCGGTCTGCACGATCCGCCCGCCTTCCATGATCGTGATGGTATTGCCGATCTTGACCGCCTCCTCGAGGTCATGGCTCACGAAGACGATCGTGCATTGCATCTTGGTCTGCAATTCGAGCAGTTCGTCCTGCAGCCGGCTGCGGATCAGCGGGTCGAGCGCGGAGAAGGGCTCGTCCATCAAGAGGATGCCGGCATCGGTCGCGAAGGCGCGGGCGAGGCCCACGCGCTGCTGCATGCCGCCCGAGAGCTCGGAGACGCGCTTCTCGCCCCAATCCTCCAGGCCCACGGTCGAGAGCACGCCGCGGGCCTTCTCGAGCCTCTCGGCATGCGACATGCCGGCGAGTTCGAGCCCGAGCGCGACGTTCTCGATCACCGTGCGCCAGGGCAGGAGCGCGAATTGCTGGAAGACCATCGAGACGGTGCCGCGGCGGATCGCCCGCAGCTGGGCGGGCGGGCAGGAGACCACGTCCACCATGGTGCCGTCGCGCCCGCGCACCTTCAGGCTGCCGCGGGTCACGGTATTGAGGCCGTTGACCGCCCGGAGCAGCGTGGACTTGCCGGAACCGGACAGGCCCATCAGCACCGAGATCTCGCCCTCGTTGACGGTGAGCGAGCAATCGTGGACCCCGAGGATCTGGCCCGTGGCCGCCTGGATCTCGGCGCGGCTCCTGCCCTGGTCCATCAGGGGGAGCGCGCGTTCCGGGTCGGCGCCGAAGACGATGGAGACCTTCTCGAATTCGATCACCCGTCCCATCGCGCTCAACCTCCGCGCCGGAACATGCGGTCGAGCATGATCGCGACGACGACGATGACGAGCCCGGCTTCGAATCCGAGCGCGGTATTGACGGTGTTGAGCGCGCGCACCACCGGCACGCCGAGCCCCGCCGCGCCGACCAGTGCCGCGATCACCACCATGGAGAGCGACAGCATGATGGTCTGGGTCAGCCCCGCCATGATCTGCGGCAGCGCATAGGGAAGCTCGACCTTGCGCAGCAGCTGCCCCGGGGTCGCGCCGAAGGCGAGGCCCGCCTCCCGGAGGTCGAGCGGCGTCGAGACGATGCCGAGATGCGTGAGCCGGATCGGCGCGGGCACCACGAAGATCGCCGTCGCGACCAGCCCCGGCACCATGCCGATCCCGAAGAAGACGATCGCCGGGATCAGATAGACGAAGGTGGGAAGCGTCTGCATCAGGTCGAGCACCGGCCGCAGCACCGCATAGAGCTTCGGGCGATGCGCGGCCGCGATCCCGACCGGCACGCCCACCCCCATGCAGACGAGGACCGAGCAGAGCACGAGGGTCAGCGTCTCGGTGGTCTGTTCCCAGTAGTCCTGGTTGATGATGAAGAGGAACCCCGCCACCACCAGCACGACGACGGACCAGGACCGCTGCAGGAACCAGGCCAGCGCCGCGAATGCCGCGATCACGACGAGGGGATGCGGGGTCTGCAGGACCCAGAGGATGGCGTCGATCAGCGCGTTGATCGCGTCGGCCATGCCGTCGAAGAACCACGCGCCGTTCGCCGTCAGCCAGTCGACGACGTCGCGTGCGACCTCGCCGACGGGGATCTTCGTGCCGGTCAGCCAGTCCATGGGGCGATGCCTGCCGGTTCGCTCAGATGCCGAGCGCTGCGTGGACGGCCCCGAGCCCGTCGCCGCCGTCGCGGGTGGTCACTCCCGACAGCCAGGTGTCGAGGATCTCGGGATTGGCCGCGAGCCAGTCCTTCGCGGCCTTTCCGGGCTCGACCCCGTCGTCGAGGATCGCCCCCATGATCTCGTTCTCCATCTCCAGGCTGAAGACCAGGTTCGTCAGGAACTGCCCGATATTGGGGCATTCCTCGACATAGCCGCTGCGGGTGTTGGTGAAGACGGTGGCGCCTCCGAGATCGGGCCCGAAGACGTCGTCGCCGCCCGTCAGATAGACCATGTCGAGATTGGCGTTCATCGGATGCGGCTCCCAGCCGAGAAAGACGATGCCTTCCCCCTGCCGCTCCGCCTTGGCGGCCTGGGCGAGCATGGCCTGTTCGGAGCTTTCCACGAGGGTGAAGCCGCCCAGGCCGAAGGCGTCGGAATCGATCATGCCCTGGATGAGGCGGTTGCCGTCGTTCCCCGGCTCGATCCCGTAGATCTTGTCGTCGAGCTGGTCGGAGAATTCCGCGATCTTGGCGAAATCGGTCAGTCCCTGGTCCGCCAGGGTCTTGGAGGTGGCGAGGGTGTATTTCGCGCCTTCCAGATTGGCGCGCAGGGTCTCCACCGTCCCGGCATCGCGATAGGGGGCGATATCGCCCTCCATCGTCGGCATCCAGTTGCCGAGGAAGACGTCGAGATCGCCCTCGGCGAGGCCGGTATAGGTCACCGGGACCGAGAGCACGCTGACCTCGGTGTCGTACCCGAGCGCTTCGAGCACGGCAACGGTCGCGGCGGTCGTGGCGGTGATGTCGCTCCATCCGACATCCGACAGGCGCACGGTGGCGCAGGACTCGGGTTCGGCCGCCGCAAGGGGCGTCGCCAGTAGCGCGGCAAGAGCAATGCTCGGGGCCAGGTGCTTCACGCTCAATCTCCATCTGTTGGTCGGGACGTCCTCTGCGCCCTTCGCCGCCAGAATCGCGCCAACTCGTTGACCGGCGCAAGCGAAACCTCTATTGATTGATTGGTCAATCAATCAATCGGTTTGGGGCGAATGAGGCCGAGATCGGGCATGTCCGAGTACCGCAGGCGGGCGCTGATCGGCGCGGCGCTCTGCGAGATCGCCGAGCGCGGGTCGCTCGATGTGACCGTCGCCCAGATCGCCGGGCGGGCGGGGGTGTCGGCGGCGCTCGCGCATCATTATTTCGGCGGGAAGGAAGACCTCATCCTGGCGACGATGCGCCACCTTCTGGCGGAATTCAGTTCGGTGCTGGTCGCGGGGCTGCGCGAGGCGCCCGACCCGCGGGCACGCCTCACGGCGATCGTCCGCGGCAGCTTCGGTCGCGAGCAGTTCCATCATGCGACGATCAGCGCATGGCTGACCTTCTATGCCAAGGCGCTTTCCTCCGAGGTCGCGGCCTGGCTTCTGGAGATCTACCAGCGGCGCCTGAATTCGAACCTCGTGCATGCCCTGCGCGCGCTGGTCCCGGGCCGGGACGCGGTCCGCATCGCCGAATCGACCGCCGCGCTGATCGACGGGGTCTATCTGCGCGAGGCCCTCAGGGGCGTGCCCTCGACGCCGGAATCGGCCATCGCGGTCATCGAGCACCACATCGACCTCGAGATCCGGGCGGTTCGGGCATGACGCGGCCGAACATCCTCGTCCTGATGGTCGACCAGCTCAACGGCACGCTCTTCCCCGACGGACCGGCGGATTGGCTGCACGTTCCCGCCCTGAAGCATCTCGCGGAGCGGTCGCGGCGCTTCGCGCGCAGCTATACCGCCTCGCCGCTCTGCGCCCCGGGGCGGGCGGGGTTCATGACCGGGCGCCTGCCCTCGGGCACCCGCGTCTACGACAATGCGGCGGAATTCGCGTCCGACCTTCCGACCTTCGCGCATCACCTGCGCCGTGCGGGCTACCGGACATGTCTTTCGGGAAAGATGCATTTCGTGGGGCCGGATCAGCTGCACGGTTTCGAGGAGCGGACCAATACGGATGTCTATCCCGCCGATTTCGGCTGGACGCCGGACTACCGCAGGCCCGGCGAGCGGATCGACTGGTGGTATCACAACATGGGCTCGGTCACCGGGGCGGGCGTGGCGGAGATCACCAATCAGCTCGAATACGACGACGAGGTGGCGCATTGCGCCGAGCAGAAGCTCTACGACCTGTCGCGCGGGCACGATGCCCGGCCCTGGTGCCTGACGGTCAGCTTCACCCATCCGCATGATCCCTATGTGGCGCGCCGGCGGTTCTGGGACCTCTATGGCGATTGCGCGCATCTCGAGCCCGGGACCGGCGAATTGCCCTGGGAGGAGCACGACCCGCATTCGCGCCGCATCCTCGACTCCTGCGAGCGGGCGGCCTTCGAAATCACGCCCGAGAACGTGCGGCGGGCGCGGCGGGGATATTTCGCCAATGTCTCCTACATCGACGACAAGATCGCCGGGATCCTCGACGTGCTGAAGCGCACGCGGCAGGCCGAGCGGACGGTGATCCTCTTCACCTCCGACCACGGCGACATGCTCGGCGAGCGCGGCCTCTGGTTCAAGATGAGCTTCCTCGAGGGATCGGCGCGGGTGCCGCTGATGATCGCCGGGCCGGGGATCGCGGAGGGCAGGGTCGAGCATCCGGCATCGACGCTGGACGTGGCGCCGACGCTCGCGGCGCTGGCGGGGGTCGATCTCGGCGAGGTCTCGCCCTGGTGCGACGGCGCCGACCTGATGGCCGGGCCGCGCGGCCCGGTGCCGATGGAATACGCCGCCGAGGCCAGCGTGGCGCCCATGGTGGCGCTGGTCGACGGCAGCTGGAAGGGGACGCTCTGCGCAGCCGATCCGCCGCAGCTCTTCGATCTCGCCGCCGACCCTTCGGAGCGGCACAACCTCGCCGCGGAACCGGCCCATGCCGCGCGCGCGGCCGCGATGGCGGCGGCGATGCGGGAGCGGTGGGATCTCGACGCCTTCGATGCGGCGGTCCGCGACAGCCAGGCGCGGCGGCTGGTGGTCTACGAGGCCCTGCGCAACGGCGCCTATTACCCGTGGGACTACCAGCCGCTGCAGAAGGCCTCGGAGCGCTACATGCGCAACCACATGGATCTCAACGTGCTGGAGGAGGCCCAGCGCTTCCCGCGGGGCGAGTGATGCCGGGCCGCGGCTTCCCTTCCGGCGCGCGACCGGCCCGTCGCCCGGCCGCCCCGCTGACCGTCTACGGCCGCGCCACCTCGTCGAACGTCCAGGCGGTGATGTGGGGCATCGCCGAACTGGGCCTCGAGTGCGAGCGCCTCGACTACGGCCACGCGTTCGGCGGCACCGACACGCCCGAGTTTCGCGCCATGAACCCCAACGGTCTGGTGCCGGTGCTGCGCGACGGCTCGCTGGTCATGTTCGAGAGCTGCGCGATCCTGCGCTATCTGGCGGGCCGCTACGGGAGTTCTCCGTTCTGGCCCGAGGACCCGGTGGCGCGCGCGCCGGTCGACATGTGGGCCGAATGGGGCAAGGCCACCTTCGCCCGCGACTTCTATGTCGTTGTCGGCCAGATGATCTGGACGCCGGCCGCGAACCGCGATCCTGCCGTCCTCGACGCGGCGCTCGAGCGTGTCGACGCCCATCTGGCGGTTCTGGAAGCACAGCTGGGTGAAAACCCCTTCGTGCTCGGCGGCGACCTCACCCTCGCCGACATTGTCGTCGGCCACCTGCTCTACCGCTACTTCACCTTCGACATCACGCGTCCCGATCGTCGCCGGCTCGCCGCCTATTACCGACGGCTCTGCGAGCGCCCGGCCTATGCCGAGCACGTGATGGTCGCATACGACGCTCTTCGCATTAAGGGGGAATGATGGAGGCAGATTTCGTCATCGTGGGCTCCGGCTCGGCGGGTTCGGCGCTGGCCTATCGCCTCGGCGAGGCGGGCCATTCGGTGCTCGTGCTGGAATACGGGGGAAGCGACTGGGGTCCCTTCATCCAGATGCCCGCCGCGCTCAGCTATCCGATGAACATGGCGCGCTACGACTGGGGCTTCCGTTCCGAGCCCGAGCCGCATCTGGGCGGGCGCCGGCTCGCCTGTCCGCGCGGCAAGGTGCTCGGCGGATCCTCCTCGATCAACGGCATGGTCTATGTGCGCGGCCATCCGCGGGATTTCGACGCCTGGGCGGAGATGGGCGCCGACGGCTGGGCGGGGTCGGATGTGGCGCCCTATTTCAAGCGGATGGAGAACTGGCACGGTCCGGCGCCCTCGGCCTGGCGGGGTAGCGAGGGGCCGCTGCATGTCACGCGGGGCCCGCGCCGGAACCCGCTCTACCACGTCTTCGTCGAGGCGGGCGCGCAGGCCGGGTTCGAGACCACCGAGGATTACAACGGCGAGAAGCAGGAAGGCTTCGGCCCGATGGAGCAGACCGTCTGGCGCGGGCGGCGCTGGTCGGTGGCGAATGCCTATCTGCGGCCGGCGCTGAAGCTCAGCAAGGTCTCCGTGCTGCATTGCCTGGCGGAGCGGGTGGTGATCCGCGACGGCCGCGCGGTCGGCGTGGAGGTGCTGCACGGCTCCGCGCGCGAGACGGTCACGGCGCGGCGCGAAGTCATCGTCGCCGCATCGGCGATCAACACGCCGAAGCTCCTGATGCTGTCGGGCATCGGCCCCGCGGCGCATCTCGCCGAGCACGGGCTGGCGGTCGTCGCCGATCGTCCCGGCGTGGGGGCGAACCTCCAGGACCATCTCGAGCTCTACATCCAGATGGCCAGCAAGAAGCCGGTGACGCTCTACCGGCATTACAACTGGCCGTCGCAGCTCACCATCGGGGCGCAATGGCTGTTCCTGAAGATGGGGCTCGGCACTTCCAACCAGTTCGAATCGGCGGGCTTCGTGCGCTCGGCGGCCGGGATCGAATATCCCGACATCCAGTTCCATTTCCTGCCGCTCGCCGTGCGCTACGACGGCAAGGCCGCGCTGAAGGGCCATGGATTCCAGGCGCATGTCGGCCCGATGCGCTCGCGGTCCCGGGGCTCGATCCGGCTGAACGGCGCGGATCCGGCCGAGCCGCCGGCGATCCGCTTCAACTACATGTCCGAACCCGAGGACTGGACGGAGTTCCGGCATTGCATCCGGCTGACCCGCGAGATCTTCTCCCAGCCCGCCTTCGAGCCCTATGCCCGCGAAGAGATCCAGCCCGGCGCGGGGCTCGTCTCCGACGACGATCTCGACGGTTTCATCCGCGAGCATGCGGAGAGCGCCTACCATCCCTGCGGGACCGCGCGGATCGGCCGGCGGGACGATCCGATGGCGGTGGTCGATCCGGAATGCCGGGTGATCGGGGTCGAGGGCCTGCGCGTGGCCGACAGCTCGATCTTCCCGGTCATCACCAACGGCAACCTGAACGCGCCCTCGATCATGGTGGGCGAGAAGGCGGCCGACCATATCCTCGGCCGCAGGCCGCTCGCGCCCTCCAATGCGCAGCCCTGGATCAACCCGCGCTGGCAGGTCTCGGACCGCTGAGGCGATGCGCCGCCGCCCCGCCCTGGGTGGGCGGCGGGGACGCGGGGCGGAGCGTCCCCATGGGGACAGGTTGTAACCATCTGAAATAGCTGCATAAAAGTGTTAACGGGTCGCGCGGCGCGCGGCTGCCATGGGACGTGGCGTCGGTCTGGGGACATTCCGAACCGGCGATAGCGAGGCACTGCCTCGCGCCGGTTCGTCGGAGGGACGCGCGCGCCTGCCGAGGGGCAGGCAGGCGCGCGCGGATTTGTCCTTGCCGAATCCGCGAAGAAGATACGCCACCGCCACGGTAGACCGGCGCCCGTCCGCAGCAATCACCCCCAAAGGGGTATCGGAGGCTCGATCCGCGGTTCATCGGGTCGACCAGGCAGAAGGGACGTTGGTATCGCCCGGACTTCGTATCATGGGAACGCCGCTCGGTTGACTCGGTCCGCCGCCATCACACCCGCCCGTCCTTGCCGAAGGCATCGGCCGGGGCCGGTTTCAGGCGTGCGGCCTCGTGTCGGTCGCCGGGGGGAGCGGCAGGCCGTGGCGGGCGGCGGCGGTGGCGAGCGCGTCCCAGGTGGCGGCATCGACGGGGATGCCGTCGCGGCGGCGCCGGTCCGCCTCGGCCTTCTCGAGGTCGCCGGGCGCCATGACCTTGCGTCCCGGCGCGGAGGGCTGGCTGCGGAGGTCCGACAGCAGGGCGGCGAGCCGCGCGTAGCAGGTCTCGGCGCCGAAGAAATCCGCCGGCCGGAAGAGGATGAAGAAATGGCCGATCGGGATCGGCCGGCCGTAGTCGGGCCCGCCCAAGGGTTCCATCGCCGCGCCATGCAGCATGCCGGTGAAGGCGGAGCAGAGGATGTCGATCATGGCGGCGAGGCCGGCGCCCTTGTAGCCGAAGGCGGCACCGCCCAGCGGCAGCAGCGCGACTGCTTCATGCGGGTCGCGGGTCGTGGCGCCCCGGGCATCGACCGCCACGTCCGGCGGCAGCGGCGTCCCGGTGTCGCGCCGCAGGATCACGCGGTTGAAGGGGATCGCGCTCGTGGCCATGTCGAGCAGCAGCGGCGCCTCGCCCGGCGCCGGGATCGCGAAGCTGATCGGATTGGTGCCGAAGAACGGCTCCCGGCCGCCGTCGGGCACCACCAGCCGGTCGGCATGGGTCATGCCGATCGCCGCGAAGCCCCGGCGGGCGGCTTCGAGCGTATAGACGCCGGTGGCGCCGTGGTGGCTCGACCGCGCCACGGTGACCGCGGCGATGCCGGTGCCGGCGGCGATCCGGCAGCCCTCCTCGATGGCCCGGTAGCTGGCGAGATGGCCGAAGCCGTTGTCGGCATCCACATGGCCGACGGCGCTGGCGGTGGCCGAGACCGTGAGCGTCGGGCGCGGGTTGATGCGCGCGCCCTCGAGCATCTCCAGATACCAGGGGATCAGGCGGATGCCGTGGGTATCGACCCCGCGCGCCGAGGCGTCGATCACCGCGCGTGCCACGGCCGCCGCGCTGGGCGCATCGGCCCCGGCGGCGCCAAGCAGCCCGGCGACGAGCCGGCGCAGGTCGGCCTCGGCGGCGCGCTTTCCCTCGATCGCTTCGATGGGCATCGGGCGTTTCGCCTCCCCCTCGGTCCGGCCGGCGGGTCAGGATCGCGCCGGGGCGTGCCAGCGCGCCAGCGCCGCCTCGTCGCTGGCGCGGGCATCGACCCAGCGGGCGCCCTCGGGCGTCGTCTCCTTCTTCCAGAAGGGGGCGCGGGACTTGAGGAAATCCATCAGGAATTCCGCCGCCTCGAAGGCGGCCGCGCGATGGGCCGAGGCAGTGGCGACCATCATGATCTGGTCGCCGGGCGCGAGCGGGCCGTAGCGGTGGAGGATGAGCACCGCCTGCAGCGGCCATCGCGCCGCGGCCTCTCTCTCGATGGCCTCGAGCGCGCGCCGGGTCATCGCCGGGTAATGCTCGATCTCGAGCCCGGTGATCGCCGCCGCGCCGTGGCGGTCGCGCACGAGGCCGGTGAAGCTGACCAGCGCCCCGAGATCCCGGCGGCCCGCCCGGATCAGGTGGAGCTCCTCCCCGAGGTCGAAATCCTCCCGCTGGATCCGGACCGCCATTCAGCCTCCGGTCATGGGCGGGAAGAAGGCCACCTCGCGCGCGCCGGCGATCGGGGCGTCGAGGCCGGCCAGCTCCTGGTCGATCGCCACGCGCACCGCGCCCATGTCGGAGAAGGCGAGCGCATAACGGTCCTCGCGGGCGCGGAGCTCCTCGACGAGGTCGGCGACGGTCGCAGCCCCGGTCTCGATCGTCTCGCCGGGCAAGCCGATCCGCTCGCGCAGCCAGGCGAAATAGCGCAGCTCGAGGCTCACTTGCCGCGGTCCTTCAGATGCGGCATCGCCTTCATCAGGTAGTCGTAGCCGGTCATGACCGTCAGCAGCCCCGCGGTCCAGATCAGGATCAGCCCGCCGTTCTGCAGCATCCATTCCGCCCAGTTGTGGAACCAGGAGCTGACCCAGGGCGCCCCGCGGCGGCGGTCGTATTCGAAGACGCCGGCCAGCAGGAGCACCGGGATCGCCACCATCTGCGCGGTGGTCTTCCACTTGGCGAGATAGGTCACCTGGAGCTTGCCGGCGCTGGGGCCGAGGAATTCGCGCAGGCCCGAGACGAAGACCTCGCGCAGCAGGATGAAGGCGACGGGCACGAGGATCAGCGGGTTGATGCCCGAGAGCCCGACGATCACCGAGAGCGCGATCACCACCATCGCCTTGTCGGCGATCGGGTCGAGCATGCGGCCGAAGTTTGATTCCTGGTTCCACGCCCGCGCGAGCTTGCCGTCGACGAAATCGGTCAGGGCGGCGACGATGAAGAGGATGATCGCGATCCAGTCCGCGGTCGGCCGGTCGAAGATCACGAAGGACAAAGCGACCCCCGGGGCCGCCAGGAGGCGCATGACGGTCAGTGTGTTGGGAATCGTCCAGCGCATTCGGATTCGTCCTGTCGGGGCCCCGCCCCCGGGAATAGATGTAGTCGCTCACGCGTCGCCATGGAAGAAGCCGTAGATCGTCTCGGCGAGCGCGCTCGATATTCCCGGTGCCGCGCGCAGGTCGGCGAGCCCGGCGCGGGCCACGGCCTTGGCGGATCCGAAATGCGCCAGGAGCGCGCGCTTGCGGGCGGCGCCCACGCCCGGCACCTCGTCGAGCGGCGTCGCCCGGGTCTGGGCGGCGCGCTTCGTGCGGTGGGCGCCGATGGCGAAGCGGTGGGCCTCGTCGCGCAGGCGCTGGATGAAATAGAGCACCGGGTCCTTGTGGCCGAGCGCCATGGGCGGCAGGCCGGGGCGGTGGAATTCCTCCTTGCCGGCGTCGCGGTCGACGCCCTTGGCGACGCCGAGGATCGCCACGTCGTCGATGCCGAGCTCGGCCAGCGCCTGGGCCGCGGCCGAGACCTGGCCCGCGCCGCCGTCGATCAGCACGAGGTCGGGCCAGGCGCCGCCCTGGCGGTCGGGATCCTCGCGGGCGAGGCGCGAGAAGCGGCGGGTCAGCACCTCGCGCATCATGGCGAAATCGTCGCCCGGGGTCAGCTCGGTCGAGCGGATGTTGAACTTGCGGTATTGCGAGCGCACCATCCCCTCGGGCCCCGCGACGATCATGCCGCCGACCGCATGGGCGCCCATGATGTGGCTGTTGTCGTAGACCTCGATCCGTTCGGGTGCCGCCTCGAGGCCGAAGGCGGCCGCGAGGCCTTCGAGCAGGGCGATCTGGCTGGCGCTCTCGGCCATGCGCCGGGCCAGCGCCTCGCGGGCGTTGCGCGCGGCATGCTCGACGAGCGCGGCCTTCTCGCCGCGCCGGGGGACCGCGATGGTGACCCTGCGGCCGAGCGCGCGGCCGAGCGCGGCCTCCATCAGGTCGGCGTCCTCGATGGCATGCGAGAGCAGGATCTGCCGCGCGGGGGTCTTGTTGCCGTAGAACTGGCCGAGGAAGGCCTCGAGGATCTCGGCCGGCTCGGCGCCCGCGCCGGTCCGCGGGAAATAGGCGCGGTTGCCCCAGTTCTGGTTGGCGCGGATGAAGAAGACCTCGACGCAGGCCTGGCCGCCCTCCTGGTGGAGCGCCACGACATCGGCTTCCTCGACGCCCTGGGGATTGACGCCCTGGCTGGCCTGGACGTTGGTCAGCGCGCGGATCCGGTCGCGCAGGGCGGCGGCGCGCTCGAATTCCATCGCCGCCGAGGCTTCGGCCATCTCCCGGGCGAGATGCTCCTGCACGCGGGTGGACTTGCCGGTGAGAAAGAGTGCCGCGTCCTCGACAAGGGCGGCATAGTCGGCCTGGGAGATCAGCCCGACGCAGGGGCCGCTGCAGCGCCGGATCTGGTAGAGCAGGCAGGGGCGGCTGCGGGAGTCGAACATCGAATCGGTGCAGTTGCGCAAAAGGAACGCCTTCTGCAGCTGGTTGAGCGTGCGGTTCACGCTGCCCGCCGAGGCGAAGGGGCCGAAGTAGCGGCCCTTCTCGCTGCGCAGGCCGCGGTGCTTGCGGATCTGGGGGAAGGGATGGTCGTCGGTGACGAGGATGTTGGGGAAGCTCTTGTCGTCGCGCAGCAGGACGTTGTACTTGGGCCGGAGCTGCTTGATGAGATTCTGCTCGAGCAGCAGCGCCTCGGTCTCCGTCTCGGTCGTGAGGAACATCATCGACGCCGTCGCGGCGATCATTCTACTTATGCGCGAGCTGTGACCGGCTGGTTTGGCATAGGAAGCAACGCGCTTGCGCAGGTTCCTAGCCTTGCCGACATAGAGCACCTCGGCCCTGGCATCGAGCATGCGATAGACCCCGGGCCGCTCGTCGAGGCTCCGCAGATAGCCCTTGATGACCGCGTGCCCCTGGCGGGCGGCCTTTCGGGAAACGCCGTCCTCCTCGAAGTCTCCGGTCATGCCCGACGGGGAGTCGACGGCGTTGATCATTCTACTCCTGGTTGATTCTTGAGTCGCGCTGCCCGGATTCGTTGTGGAGCGCAAGGAAAAAGGTGTCCACGGAATCTGTGGAAAACTCTGTTGGAAACTTTGCCGAAGAGGGGTTTTCCTCTGGATTCAAAGGCCGTTTACTTCTTTGCTCTTTTTTTGGGCAGTTTTGCAAGTGCATGTTATTGCTCGATATTTTGATTAAACACAGGTAAATTTCTGGAATCGTTGACAGAATCAACACGCTTTTGTGACGGCCTCCCACGAGGTGGAAAAGTCAACACGGATGGTCCGTCCGGCACCGGGTTTCTGCACTGCACTCACTCCAGGCCGAGAACATCCGGGGTCCTCCAGGCGAGGTGTTGGCCGCCGTCCACGCAGAGCAATTGACCGGTGAATCCGGGCGAGTCGAGGATGAAATCGAGCGCGCGGCAGAGCTCCTCGGGGTTCGTCCCCCGGCCCAGCACGGTGGCCGCGCGCTGGGCCGCGAAATGCGGCTCGCTCTGTCGCGAACCGCGCAGTGTCGGCCCCGGACCGATCGCGTTCACCCGGATGTCGGGAGCGAGGCCCTGGGCGGCGATCCGGGTCAGCGCCCAGAGGCCCGACTTCGCTATCGTGTAGGTTGCAAACTCCGGCGTGACCTTGCGGACCCGCTGGTCGATCATGTTGACGATGCAGGCGCTTGCGACCGGCTCTCCCTTCGTATCGCGCGCACCGCGCGGCGCCTGGGCGGCGAAGGCCTGGGTGAGCTCGAAGGGCGCGCGCAGGTTCGAGCCGATGTGGCGGTCCCAGCTCTCCCAGGTCGCGGTCCCGATCCGGTCGTGCTCGAAGATCGAGGCGTTGTTCACGAGCACGGTGATCGGCCGGCCGAGGCCCGCGGCGGCCGCGGCGACCAGGCCCCCGGTCTCGGCGCGGTCGAGCAGGTCGGCGGGCACCACCACGGCCTTCACCGAAAGGCCGCGCATCTCCTCGGCGAGCGCTTCGGCGGCCTCCCGGCTGGAATGGCAATGGATGCCCACGTCGAGGCCGCGGCGCGCGAGCGCTCGGACGAGCGCCGCCCCGACGCGCTGCGCCCCGCCGGTCACCAATGCCGCACCGTCGCGCATCATGCCGGATTTCCCCTGGAGAGAACGAGGACGGCAAGGTAGCCGACATAGGCGAGCAGGAAAACCGCGCCCGCGCCGCGGCCGACCGGCCGGCCGAGCAGGACGAAGCCGCCAAGCAGGAGCGCGCAGCCGAGCATCACCCAGAGGTCGCGCTCAAGGAAGCCGGCGGCGATGGGAATCGGCCCGAAGAGGCTGGTGAAGCCGAGGATCGACAGGATGTTGAAGAGGTTCGATCCGATCACATTGCCCATCGCCACGTCGCTGTGCCGCCGGAGCGCCGCCACGAGCGTGGTGGCGAGTTCCGGCAGCGAGGTGCCGACGGCGACGATGGTCAGGCCGATCACCGCCTCCGAGATCCCGAACTCCCGCGACAGGCCCACGGCGCCGGTGATCAGGAATCGGGCCCCGAGCGGAAGGCCGACGATGCCGAGCGCCAGGAAGAGGATCATCCGCCGCTGCGACATGTAGCTCGCAAGCGTCTCGATGTCCTCGACCAGATGGCCGGGATGCTTGCGCCCCTCGCGCACCATGTCGACCAGCATCGCCGCAAAGCAGGCCAGCAGCACCGCGGCGTGCCAGAAATGCAGCGGCCCGAGCAGGCAGAGCAGGATCAGGAGGATCGAGGCGCCGAGCATCTGGAAATAGCTGCGCCGGGATTCCGCATGGGACGGGGCGATGGCGGCGAAGAGCGCGGGTAGGCCCAGCACGAGCAGCACATTGGCGATGTTGCTGCCCACCACGTTGCCGACCGCGATGCCCGGCGCGCCGTCGAGCGCCGCCTGGATGCTGATGAGCAGCTCCGGGGCGGAGGTGCCGAAGGCCACCACCGTCAGGCCGACGATCAGCGCGGGAATGCCGAGCCGGAGGCTCAGCGCCACCGCGCCGCGCACCAGCAGGTCGCCGGCGATCAGGAGCAGCGCCAGACCGAGCAGGAGGAAGAGGATGTCCAAGGTGCGCCTCCCGCGAGGCTTCAGCGGTTCGGGCAGTCGGGGCGCCCGCAGGCGTCCGGGCTGGAGCCGATGAGATAGGTATCGCAGGCCCGGCATCTGCGCGCGGGCTCGATCGCCGGGCCGCGGTGCCGCGCGCCGGCGCCCGGGCGGCGCCACTTGCCGAAAATGCCCAGGACGAGCATCGCCACCAGAAAGAGCGCCACGGCCTTCACGATCATGGCGCGCCCAGCCCGAAGCGCGCCCAGAGCGCGCGATCCTCGACCTGGCCGAGCGCCTCGCCGATGCCGGGGAGCCCGAGCCGGCGCAGGAGCGGCTTGGCGCGGCTGATCGAGCGGAAGCGGATCTTCTCGCCGAAGAGCGCCTTCATCACCGGCACGAGATGGCCGATATCGTCGGCAAGCCCCACCTCGACGGCGGCCTGGCCGAGCCAGATGTCGCCGGTGAAGAGGTTCCCGCCCGAGAGGCGGTCGCCGCGGCGCGCCCGGACCTGCTCGATGAAGTTGCGATGGATCTGCGCCTGCAGGCGTTCCAGCCGCTCGACGTCCTCCGCCCGTTCGGGTCGGAAGGGGTCGAGCAGGCTCTTGTCCTCGCCGGCGGTATGGACCCGCCGCTCGACGCCGTGGCGCGCGAGCAGATCCTGGAAGCCGAAGGAGGCGGAAATCACCCCGATCGAGCCGAGGATGCTGTTGGCATCGACATGGATCCGGTCGGCGGCCGTGGCGAGCCAGTAGCCGCCCGAGGCCGCCAGGTCCTCGACGAAGGCGTGCACGGGGACGGATTTCTCGTCGGCGAGGCGGCGGATCCGGGCCGCGATCAGGCTCGATTGCGCCGGGCTGCCGCCGGGCGAGTTGATCGCGATGGCGACGGCCCTTGGCTTGCGCCGGAACGCCGCCTCGATCAGCGGCGCGAGGCTCGCGTCGGTGAGCGAGGTCGCGCCGAACCGCGCCGCGCTCCCGATCACGCCTTCCAGCCGGAGCACGTTGACGGTCTCACGGCGCGTCAGCGAAGCGAGGGGGTTTCTCATCGTTCCCGATGTAGGCCAGCGGCCCGATGCAGGCAAGGCCACGGCCAGCGCCGTTCCAGAGGGATCGCGTCTGGGCTCGTCCTTTCTTCTTCGACGGTCTCACGGGAGGAAGAGGGCAGCGTCCGGCCCGGGGGGTCGGCCGTTCAGAAATAGCTGCGCCGCAGGTTGTTCTTGGCGGTGTCGAGCAGGACGGCGGCGAGCACGAGCAGGCCCTGGATCATCATGGTGTAATGGGGCGGCATGCCCATGACGTTGATCGCGGTCTGGATCGAGGAGAGCAGCAGCACGCCGGCGAAGACGCCCGAGAGCCGGCCGACGCCGCCGCGCAGGCTGACGCCGCCGATCACCACCGCCGCGAAGGCCTGGAAGAGCATGCCGATCCCCAGGTTCGCCGTGGCGCCGGCGGTGCGGGAGGCGAGCAGCCAGCCGGCGAGGCCGGCCAGCATGCCCGAGAGCAGGAAGGCGAGGATGACGTTGCGCGCGACGCGGATGCCGGCGCGGTTGCTCGCCACCGCATTGCCGCCGATCATGAAGAGATGCCGCCCGAAGGGGGTCTTGGCGAGCAGGAACGCGAAGGCGAGATAGACCACGATCAGCACCCAGGCGAGCAGCGGCACCCCGAGGAGGCGTTGCACCGCGACGCCGCGCAGCGCGTCGGGAAGCCCGTAGACCGAGCGCCCGCCGGAGAGCGCGACCACGAGGCCGCGGCCCCAGATGTAGGAGGCGAGCGTGACGATGAAGGCGTTGATCTCGAAGCGCACCACCAGCAGGCCGTTCAGCGCGCCGACCGCCGCCCCGATCCCGAGCGCCATGGCGAGCGAGACCGGGAAGGCGAGCCAGGCGGGATGAAGTTCCAGCCCGCCGCCGGCGCCGCCGGTGCCGAAGGTGAGCGCGACCAGCATGGCGGCGAGCGCCATGACCGATTCGACCGAGAGATCCATTTCGCCGGCGACGAGCGTCAGCGAGAGGCCCACGGCGATCACGCCGACGAAGGTCGATTGCTCGAGGATGTTGAGGAAGATGCCGATCTGAAGGAACTTCGGGATGAAGAGCCCGAAGGCGGTCAGCGCGACCAGCAGGATCAGCCAGACGAGATTGTCGAGGATGAAGGCGAGGACCGGCCGGTAGCGGCGCGGTCCGGCGCCGGAGGAAGAGGGCTCAGGGGGCATGGCTGCGGTCCGCGCGGACGGGCGCCGGAGCGCGGCGCCCGTCGGGATTCTGTCAGGGGGTCACTCGATGGCCGCGACCGGCTCGGTCGGCGGCTGGAGGTTGCCCCAGAACTTCGGGTCGTCGACGTTGTCGGGCGTGATCGCGGCGCCGGGGATCTTGATGTTGGGCCCCCAGTCCTCGATCGTGAGCTCCGATTGCAGCCCGGTGATGTCGTAGGTGCCGGGCTGGAGCGCCTCTTGGTTGACCACCTTGTCGGCGAAGATCGCCAGCGCCGCGGCCTGGGCGTACATCGGCTGCTCCACCTCGACCTGCAGCCAGCCGTCGCGGATCAGGTCGAGCCCGACCGGCGCGCCGTTCGAGGACATCATCAGGATGTCGCCGGGCGCCTTGCCCTGGGCCTCGAGCACGGCGGCCACCGCGACCGAGAGATGCGCGGCATGGCTGAAGATCAGGTCGATGTCGGGATTGGTCAGCAGCTGGTCCTGGGCGATGTTGCCGGCGTTGGTCGCCTCCCATTGCATCGCGGCATGGGTGAGGATCTCGATGTCCGGGAATGCCGCGAGCTTCTCCTCGAAGCCCATCTGGATGTCGAGCGTGTAGGGATCGCCCGGATCGCCGAGGATCTGGAGGATCTTGCCCCGGGCCGCCCCTTTCTTCTCGGTCAGCAGGCGCAGCGCCTCGTCGGCGGCGATATGGCCGATCTCCACGGTGCCGGCGACCGAGGTGAGGTCGGAGGGCGTGGAGGTGATCTGGCGGTCGAAGATCATCACCGGGATGCCGGCGGCGCGCAGCTTCTCGATGCCCGGCTTGATGGCGTCGAAATCGACCGCGGCGAGGATCACCGCCGCCGGGTCGAGATTGAGCACGTCGTCGACCTGGTTGAGCTGCAGGTCGCTGCGGTTCTGGGCGTCGAGCGCGGTGACCTCGTAGCCGACGTCGCCCATGAACTTGGTGATGGCGTCGATCGAGCCGGTCTGGAACTCGTCGAGCAGCGTCGGGACGAGATAATAGATCATGCCCTTGCCCTGGGCGAAGACGGTGCCTAGGCCGGCGGCGGCGAACGCCGTCGCGAGCAGGGCAATGGCGCCGATGCGCTTCAATCCGGTCATGCGTTTGCTCCCTTTTCTGGTTGGACTTGCACGTGCCGCGGCGCGGCGCCGATGCGCTCGATGCCGCCGGTTATCAGGTGGACGACCTCGTCGGGGCTGGTCTCGCCGGTGCGCAGGTCGCCGGCGATGGCGCCCTGGCGCATCACGACGATGCGGTCGGCGACCGCGAAGGCCTGGGCCATGACATGGGTGATGAGGATCACCCCGATGCCGCGGGCGCGCACCCGGTCCACGGTCTCCAGCCCGCGGCGGGTCTGCTCGACGCCGAGCGCGGCGAAGGGCTCGTCGAGGATGACCAGCTTGCCGCCCCAGTGCACGAAGCGGTTGAGCTCGATCGCCTGGCGCTGGCCGCCGGAGAGATGCTCGACCCTGGTGCGCAGCGAGGGGATCTGCGTGCCGCCGGCCGCGAGCGCGCGCGCGGTCTCGGCCTCCATCTCGCGGTCCCTGAGGACGGGCAGGCCGAGCACGCGGCGGGTCAGCTCGCGGCCCATGAAGAAATTGGCGACCACGTCGAGGTTCGTGCAGAGCGAGAGGTCCTGGTAGACGGTCTCGATGCCGACGGCCTTGGCGTCGCCTGGAGAGGCGAAATGCCGCTCGATGCCGTCGTAGACGACCCGGCCCGAACTCTGCCGCAATTCGCCCGCGACGATCTTGACGAGCGTTGACTTTCCCGCACCGTTGTCGCCGAGCAGCGCCACCACTTCGCCGGGAAAGACCGAGAGCGTGACACCCCGGAGCGCCTCGATCGCGCCGAAGCTCTTGCGGATGTCGATGATCTCGAGCAGCGCTGCGGCGGGCAAAGTTCCCCTCCCTCCACGGCTTCACCGCCAGAATGGCCGATGCGGTGGTCCCGGGGCAAGCATCGAATCCCGAGCGGGGTTCCGGCGGAAGGCCAGGATGGTCACAGGTCGCCGCGCGCCCTCTCCAACTTTTGCTGGTGCCCTTTCAGGCGATCCCCGTTCTGCCCGCGGCCCGGGTGTCCCCAGCCCGATCGACCCGTGGCGATCGGGCCGCGCCG
>NZ_DAIUBO010000010.1:0-35151 GCF_036846665.1 Amaricoccus sp.
GACACCGACGACGGCTCGGGCCTGCACCACATGGTCTACGAGGTGGTCGACAACGGCATCGACGAGGCGCTGGCGGGCCATGCGGACCGGGTGAGCGTGATCCTGCATGCCGACAATTCCGTGAGCGTGGCCGACAACGGCCGCGGCATCCCGGTCGGCATCCACGAGGGCGAGGGGGTGAGTGCCGCGGAGGTCATCATGACCCAGCTGCATGCGGGCGGCAAGTTCGACCAGAACAGCTACAAGGTCTCGGGCGGCCTGCACGGCGTGGGCGTGAGCGTGGTCAATGCGCTCTCGGACTGGCTGGAGCTCCGGATCTGGCGCGAGGGCTTCGAGCATTTCGCCCGCTTCGAGCGCGGCGAGACGGTGGAAAGCCTGCGCCGGGTCGGACCCGCGGAGGGGCGCAAGGGAACCCAGGTACGCTTCCTCGCGGCGCTCACGACCTTCTCCAACCTCGACTACAGCTACAAGACGCTCGAGCACCGGCTGCGCGAGCTCGCCTTCCTCAATTCCGGGGTGCGCATCACCCTGCGCGACGAACGCCACGCCGAGGTGCAGGAGACCGAACTGCATTACGAGGGCGGGGTGCGCGAGTTCGTGCGCTATCTCGACCGCTCCAAGACCCCGCTGATCCCCGAGCCGATCTTCATCGCTTGCGAGCGCGAAGGCATCGGCATCGAGGCGGCGCTCTGGTGGAACGACAGCTACTACGAGACGGTGCTGCCTTTCACCAACAACATCCCCCAGCGCGACGGCGGCACCCATCTGGCGGCCTTCCGCGGCGCGCTCACGCGCACGATCAACGCCTATGCCGGCACCAGCGGGCTGGCGAAGCGCGAGAAGGTCACGCTCAGCGGCGACGACGCGCGCGAGGGGCTGACCTGCGTGCTCTCGGTGAAGGTGCCCGACCCGAAGTTCTCGTCGCAGACCAAGGACAAGCTCGTCAGCTCCGAGGTGCGCCCCGCGGTCGAGGGCCTCCTGAACGAGCGCCTCGCGGAGTGGTTCGAGGAGAACCCCACCGAGGCGCGCAGCATCGTCGGCAAGATCGTCGAGGCGGCGGTGGCGCGGGAGGCGGCGCGCAAGGCCCGCGACCTCACCCGGCGCAAGACGGCGATGGACGTGGCGAACCTGCCCGGCAAGCTCGCCGATTGCCAGGAGAAGGACCCGGCCAAGGCCGAGCTCTTCCTCGTGGAGGGCGACAGCGCCGGCGGCTCGGCCAAGCAGGGGCGGAGCCGCGCCAACCAGGCGGTGCTGCCGCTGCGCGGCAAGATCCTCAACGTCGAGCGGGCGCGCTTCGACCGGATGCTCGGCAGCCAGGAGATCGGCACGCTGATCACCGCGCTCGGGACCGGAATCGGCCGCGACGAGTTCAACCTCGACAAGCTGCGCTACCACAAGATCGTCATCATGACCGACGCCGACGTGGACGGCGCGCATATCCGAACGCTCCTGCTCACGTTCTTCTTCCGCCAGATGCCGAAGCTGATCGACGCGGGCCATCTCTACATAGCCCAGCCGCCGCTCTTCAAGGTCGCGCGCGGCAAGTCGGAGGTTTATCTCAAGGACCAGGCCGCGCTCGACGCCTATCTCATCGAGCAGGGGCTGGAAGGGGCGCGGCTGCAGCTGGGCTCGGGCGCGATGCTGGCCGGGGCCGATCTCGCGCGGGTGGTCGAGGAGGCCCGCCAGGTGCGGGCGACGCTGAATGCCTTCCCGACGCATTATTCGCGCCACGTGCTGGAACAGGCGACCATCGCCGGGGCGCTGGTGCCGGGCGTGCTCGACGCCGACCCCCAGGGCACCGCCGACCGTGTCGCCGCGCGGCTCGACCTGATCGCCGCGGAATACGAGCGCGGATGGCAGGGGCGGCCGACCCAGGACGACGGGATCCGGCTCTGGCGCACGCTGCGCGGCGTCGACGAGGTTCGCATCCTCGACGGCAACGCCCTGCGCTCGGCGGAGGCGCGGCGCCTCGCGGCGCTGACGCCGGGGCTGCAGGAGGTCTACGGCACCACCGCGCATCTGATGCGCAAGGATCGCGACCAGGTGATCCATGCGCCGACCGACCTGCTCGACGCGGTGATCCGCGAAGGCGAGAAGGGCCTGAGCCTGCAGCGCTACAAGGGGCTGGGCGAGATGAACCCCGAGCAGCTCTGGGAGACCACGCTCGACCCCGAGGCGCGCACGCTGCTCCAGGTGCGTGTCGATCAGGTCGACGAGGCCGACGAGGTCTTCACCAAGCTGATGGGCGACGAGGTGGAGCCGCGGCGGGACTTCATCCAGAGCAACGCGCTGAGCGTGGCAAACCTGGATTTCTGATCGCATGTGGACATGCGGGTATCCTGGAACTGCCTGCGCAATCCGGCCGATCCCGCAGCGGAAACCGGAACTGGACTACCGCCGGGCCGAAGCGAGGGAGAGCTTGCGCCGGCACCCGGCGGTCGCGGAGGCGCCGCTGTCACAACCCACTTAGGCTCCGGCCCGGATCTCCGTCGGCTCGGGCTCGACAGCGCGGCGGTAGAGGTGCCAGGTGGCATGGCCGAGCACCGGCAGCACCACGATCAGCCCCAGGAGGAACGGGAGCGAGCCGAGCGCCAGCCCCGCCGCCACGATCAGCCCCCAGGCCGCGACCGGGCCGGGGTTCTCCGTCGCCACGCGAAACGAAGTCACCACGGCCACCGGCAGGCCGACGTCGCGATCGAGCAGCAGCGGGAAGGACACCACGCTGATCGCCAGCACCACGACCGCGAAGAGGAACCCGACCGCCAGGCCGAGCAGCATCATCGCCCAGCCCGCCCCGGTGGAGAAGACCTGTCCGACGAAGGCGCCGAGCGAGGCCGGCTGCTCCGGCCCGAGCGTCGCGGCCCAGATGCCGTGCGCGGTGATGATCCAGACGAGGAAGATCAGGAAGAGCACCACGCCGAGCACGAAGATCGCCCCGAAGGAGGGCGATTTCAGCACCGCGAATCCGTCGCTCCAGCGTGGCGTCTGTCCCGCCTCGCGCTGGCGGCTCATCTCGTAGAGCCCGACCGCCGCCACCGGCCCGACCAGCGCGAAGCCCGAGAGGATCGGGAAGACCAGGGGCAGCAGGTTGCCGCTCAGAAAGGCCCAGCCAAGCACCAGCCCGATCACCGGATAGATCAGGGCGAGAAACACCACGTCGGACCGGCAGGCGACGAAATCCGCATAGCCCTCGCGCAGGGCGGCGCGCAGGTCGTCCATGCCGATCTTTCGCACCGCCGGCAGGGCCCCGCGCTCCGGATCGCCCGATCCGAGCCGGCCGGTGACCGAGCCGACATAATGCCCCGCCCCCTTCGCGGCATCGACGCTCCAGGACAGCGGGTTACCGATAGTCTCGGACATGCCTTTCTCCCTCCGCCAGGCGAGGCGGCCCGGTGCGGCCGCCCTCCGGCACCCAGCATAGCAGATCCGGCGCCTCCCGGCATTCACAACTCGGGGGGGGCCACACGGGCTGCCACCGGCCCCGCGTCACCCATTGCCCGGGCGCGCCCGCCGGGGCAGACTGCGCGAGACGGATCGGCGGGGAGACATGGGCGGGACGGAAAGCTGGGAAGGCGGCTGCACCTGCGGCGGGATCCGCTACCGCCTCCTGCGCGCACCGATGATCGTGCACGGCTGCCACTGCCGCTGGTGCCAGCGCGAGACCGGCTCGGCACTGGCGATCAATGCCCTGGTCGAGCGCGACGCGCTCGCCCTGCTCGATGGCAGGCCCGCGCCGGCGACGATCCCGAGCGAGAGCGGCAAGGGCCAGACGCTCGCGCGCTGCCCGAACTGCGGCATAACCCTCTGGAGTCATTATGCCGGGCTCGGCCGCCTGCTCGCCTTCCTGCGCGTCGGCACCCTCGACGCCCCCGACGCCTTTCCGCCTGACGTGCACATTTACACCGCCTCGAAGCAGCCCTGGCTGAGCCTTCCCGAAGACCGCCCGGCCTTCGTGGGATACTACCGGCGCAGCGCCGTCTGGCCTGCCCCGAGCGTCGCGCGATACGATGCCCTGAAGGCGCGCCGCGCCGCGCCGCCGGAATAGGGAGCGGCCCGTTCACGGCGGCCGTCCGGAAGCGGGCGGAAGGGGCCGACCCCTTCGCGCCCAATGCCATCGTATCTGGGGCCCGATCTTTCTTCTTCCGCCGTTCCGCCACGAGGCGAGGGCAGCGCGACCCCTGCGAGAGCGACGCGCCCGCCTTTGGGGCGGGCGGGGCGGCGTTGCCGGATGCGATTCCCCTGCCCTTCCCGCCCCGAAGCCTTACATCCGCGAGGCGACGTTCTCCCAGTTCACCAGCTTCTCGAGGAAATTCGCGAGATAGGCAGGACGCTTGTTGCGGAAGTCGATGTAATAGGAATGCTCCCACACGTCGCAGCCGAGCAGCGCAGTCTGGCCGAAGCAGAGCGGGTTCACGCCGTTCTCTGTCTTGGTGACCTTCAGGCTGCCGTCGCCCTCCTTGACCAGCCAGGCCCAGCCGGATCCGAACTGGCCGGCGCCGGCGGCGGCAAAATCCTCCTTGAACTTCTCCACCGAGCCGAAGGCGTCCTTCAGCGCCGTCTCGAGTTCCGAGGGCATGGCGCCGGAGCCGGGGCCCATCATCTCCCAGAACTGGCAGTGGTTCCAGTGCTGCGAGGCGTTGTTGAAGATCCCCGACTGCGCCACCGCGCCCTTCTGGTAGGTCCCCCTGACGATCTCCTCGACCGACTTGCCCTCCCATTCGGTTCCGGCGATCAGCTTGTTGCCGTTGTCCACATAGGCCTTGTGGTGGATGTCGTGGTGATACTCCATCGTCTCCTTCGACATGCCGCCAGCCGCCAGCGCGTCGTGGGCATAGGGAAGATCGGGAAGTTCGAAAGCCATGGCTACCTCGCTCGTTCAGAACCTCGGGGCGTGCGCGGGACGACCCGCGGACCCCGCCTATATACGCCCTTAGCAACGCGCGAACAGCCCCGCGGTTCAATCGCCCGCAGGCCGGGCTCAGGCCTCGGCGGCCAGGTCGGGGGTTGTCGCCGGGGCTCCGTTCCGGGCGCGGGGCAAGTGCAGGATGAATTCCGCACCACCGCCTTCAGCGTTGCGCGCCTCGATGGTGCCGCCGGCGTTCCGCACGGCACCCTCGACCTGGGCGAGGCCGAGGCCGGTGCCCTTGCCGGGATCCTTGGTGGTGAAGAACGGCCTGAAGAGCTGCTCCAGCACCTCGGGCGCGAAGCCCGGGCCGGTGTCGGCGACCCGGAGCGCGATCATCTCGCCCTCGGGCTCGGGCTCGGCGGTAATGGTCAGCCGGCCGCGCCCGCCCATGGCGTCGCGGGCATTGCCCGCGAGGTTCAGGAGGGCGAGCTCGATCTGGTCGGCATTGGCCCGCACCGCGCGCGCCTCCCCCGCGATGCGGATCTCGAGCTCCACGCCCCGGCCAATGGTCTTGCGGATCAGTTCCTCGAGATCCGCGATCAGGGATTGGAGATCCACCTCGCCGACCTCGCCGCCATCGGCCCGCGAGAAGCTGAGCAGCTGGTTGGTGAGCCGGGTGCCGCGCTGGATCGCCGCGCGCACCAGCTCGATGCGCTCGCGGGTCCGGGGCTCCTTGGTGTCGCGGGCGATCTGGTTCATCCCCGCCTGCATCACCGCCAGAAGGTTCTTGAAATCATGCACCACCGTGCCGGTGAACCGCCCGATCGCCTCGACCTTCTGCAGTTCGAGCAGCTGCGCCTCCTCCCGGCGGCGCAGCGCGAGATCGGCGAGCGCATAGGCCACCATCAGCCCGCCGATCGCGAGCGCGATGATCGAGCCCCCGAGCATGATTGCCGAGGCGCGCGCCCGCGGCCCCGTGACCAGCGCCCGGTCGATCGCCACATGCGCCGACCAGCCCGAGCTCGGCGAAGACGCAAAGGCGGTGACATTGACCAGCCCCTCGTAGGTCCGGCCCTCGTAGAAGCCTTCGCCGCCCCGGGCCACGGCCTCCTGGACGAAGCTGGTGGCGGGGGTGCCGACCCGGTCGGCATAATCGAGCGAGCGGGCGACGAACAATCCGTTGCGGTCCACGATGGCACCCACCGCGTCCGCCGGCAGCCGGCGCATCATGATGTCCTGGAAGATCGCCGGATCGAGCGTCACGCGCAGCACGTCCTGCGGCTGCAACAGGACCGACATCTGCAGCCGGACGCAGGGACAGTTCGCCCCGACCCGCTCCACCCCGCCCACGCTCCCGCCCGGCGGCGGCGCGGCGAAGGGCGCGCCCCGCGCCGCCGCCCCGGGGCCCGCCCGCCCGACCTCGAACTTAACCTGCCCGGTGGCGGCATCGCTCAGCGCGATCGAGGTCCATCCCGTGTTGGCGTCCAGCACAACCGCGGCGCGCTCCCGCGCCGTGGCGAGATCGCCGGTCACCAGCGGCACCGAGGTCGCCAGCACCCGCATCGTCTGCAAATCGCCCCGAAGCAGGGCGTCGGCGAGCTCGACCAGCCCGCGGGCGTTCTCCAGCGCCGATTGCTCGACCGCGGCCTGGCGATCCGCGAACTCGTTGCGCAGCAGGAGCGCCAGAACCGCGATGACCGGCAGGAGCACCGCCGCCCCGGCGATGATCAACACTCGCTGGAGAGGAGACAGGGCCTCGACGTGCATTTGTCAGTCCGACCGCAATTCTGTGGCGTGACGTGAAAATGCTCCGCTCATCAGCCGAAGCGGAGCGAACATATCATCGACATCAGACCGGCAGCAAGCCCGCCGCGATCCGCCTTCCCTCCGCGAGCAGCACGTTGTAGGTCCGGCAGGCCGGCGCGGTGGCCATGATCTCCACGCCGATCCCCGCCGCGTCGAACCGGCTCCGCAGCGCGGGGTCGAGCGGCCGGATCTCGGGGCCCATTCCGAGAAACACCACGTCCACCGCCGCCGCAGCAGCGAGGAAAAGCTCGATCTCCGGCAGCCCCGCCCAGGGCTTCGGCCCGCCGGGCAGGAGCGCCAGCGGCCCGCGGTGGATCGCGCCCCCGACGCGGAAGAAGCCCGGGCCGTAGCCCTCGATCGGAACGCGCCCGTCGAAGATCACCTCGTTGAGCCGCATGAAGCCCTCCCTCAGTCGAAGACCGGCAGCCCGCCGAGCGCCGCCGCCGCGATCACCCCATAGGCAACCCCGCGGTAGACCCGCTCGCGCGCCGGATCGAAGGCCGCCTGTCCGGCGAGCACGCCCAGAGCATAGGGAAGGATCAGCACCAGTCCAAGCGCCACCGGGAAGGCCCCGAGCAGGCCCTTCCAGGCCAGCAGCGCGAGATAGAAGACGTCGAAGACCGCCAGGAAGAGCAGGATGTTGGCCCGGATCCGCGCCGGCGGCTCGGTCCCGCCGAGGTAGAAGAGGATCACCGGCGGCCCGGCCGCCCCGGCCGCGCCGCCGAAGAGCCCCGAGACCAGCCCGACCGCGCCCTTGGCGACATCGCCGAGCGCCCGGCGATAGCGCCAGCCCGAGGCGAGCACCACCAGGAGCAGCAGCGAGACGATGCAGATCATCCAGCGGAAGGTCAGCGGCCCCAGCCGCGTCAGCAGCATCAGCCCCGCCGCCAGCCCGACCACCGCCCCCGGCAGCAGCCGCGCCACCTCGCGCGGATCCCCCTCGCGCAGCGCCCGCGGCAGCACCGGCAGCGGGCCGAGGATGTCGAAGGTGACGATGGTCACGATCACCTGCACCGGCGGCAGCACCGTGGCCGCGACCGGCACATAGACCAGCGCCGTGCCGAAACCGGTGAAGCCGCGCACCATGCCCGCGGCGAAGACCGCCGCGACCAGGACCGGCAGGCCGTCGAAGCCAGCGACCGCCTGCAGGATCGCGGTCACGGCAGGGGCACGCTCAGACCTTGGCCCCGCCGAACTGCGTGCCGGCCGAGGCGTCGGGCTTCGACCAGTCGCGCTTGACGCCGAGCCAGAGCACGGTCGCCCCCGCCACATAGATCGAGGAATAGGTGCCGGTCAGCACGCCGAAGATCACCGCGAAGGCAAAGCCGTGCACCACCGGCCCCGAGAACCAGTAGATCGCGAAGAGCGCGATCAGCGTCGTCAGCGAGGTCATGATCGTGCGGCTCAGCGTCTCGTTCAGCGCGAGGTTCATCACCTCCCTGAGCGGCATCTTCTTGTACTTCCGCAGGTTCTCGCGCATCCGGTCGAAGACCACCACCGTGTCGTTGATCGAATAGCCCACCACCGTCAGCACCGCCGCCACGATGGTGAGGTTGAACTCGAGCTGCAACAGGCTGAAGACGCCCACGGTGACGATCGCGTCGTGGATCAGCGAGAGCACCGCGCCGATCGCGAACTGCCATTCGAAGCGCAGCCAGATATAGACCATGATGCCCAGGAACGACAGCAGCACCGCGAGGAAGCCCGCACGCACCAGCTCCCCCGAGACCTTGCCGCCGACGCTGTCGACCTGGAGGATCTGAACCTCCGGAAAGGCCTGGCTCAGGGCCGCCCGCGTGGCGTCCACCGCCGGCGCGGCCCCCTCTTCCATATCCGCCGTCCCGAGCCGGATCAGCACCATGTGCCGGCCCTGTCCGGTATCGTCCGAGATCTCGGTCACGCCCACCTCTCCGACCCCGACGTCCCCTAGCACGTCGCGCCAGACCGAGAGCGGCTGCTCCTCCGGGGTCGCCGCCATGATCAGCGTGCCGCCGCGGAAGTCGACGCCGAGGTTCAGCCCCCGGGTCGCCAGGAGGCCGATCGAGCCGATCACGCCGATGAGCGAGACGATCAGCCAGAAGCGCGTGTAGCGCATGAAGTCGATCGAGGTGACGTCGGGCACCAGCCGCAAGTGACGCATGGCCGGCCCTCCTCAGACCGTGATAGCCTTGGGTCGACGCCAGTCGAACCAGCTGGCGATGATCATCTGGGTGACATAGATCGCGGTGAAGACCGAGCAGAGGATCCCGAGGCCCAGCGTTACCGCGAAGCCCTTCACCGGCCCCGAGCCGAGCATGAAGAGGATCACCGCCACGATCAGCGTGGTGACGTTGGCGTCGAGGATCGAGCCGAAGGCCTTCTCGAAGCCGAGCTGGATCGCCCGCGCCGGGCCCCGCGCGGTCTTGAGCTCCTCGCGGATGCGCTCGAAGATCAGCACGTTGGCATCCACCGCCATGCCGATGGTCAGCACCAGGCCCGCGATGCCCGGCATGGTCAGCGTTGCCCCGATCCCTGTCATCAGCGCGAAGATCAGCACGATGTTGGTCAGGAGCGCTACACAGGCGACCACGCCGAACCAGCCGTAGCTCAGAATCATGTAGACCCCGACCGCGGCGAGCGCGATCACCGCCGCCCGGCGCCCGGCCTCGATCGAATCCTGGCCGAGCTCCGGCCCGATGGTGCGCTGCTCGAGCACCCGGATCTCGGCAGGCAGCGCGCCGGCGCGCAGCAGGATCGCCAGCCGCGTCGAATCCTCGGGGGTGAAATTGCCGGTGATGATGCCCGAGCCCCCGGGGATGTGGCTCTGGATCACCGGCGCCGAGATCACCTCGCCGTCGAGCACGATGGCGAAGGGCTTGCCGATGTTGTCGGCGGTATAGCGCCCGAAGGCGGCGCCGCCCGCGGGGTTGAAGCGGAAGCTCACCGCCGGAAGGCCGTTCTGGTCGAAGGTCGGCTGGCTGTCCACGAGCTGCTCGCCGGTCACCACCGCCCGGCGCTCCAGGACGTAATGGACCCCCTCCTCGTCCATGGAGGGATAGATCACCTCGTCGAGGCCGGGCGTCGCCGCCGCGTCGGTGGTGCGGTTCACCACCGGGTGGAAGGAGAGGCGCGCGGTCTTGCCGATGATCGCCAGCAGCTCCTCCGCCGAGCCGATGCCCGGCACCTGCACCAGGATCCGGTCCTCGCCCTGGCGCTGGATCGTCGGCTCGCGGGTGCCGGTCTCGTCCACGCGCCGGCGGATGATCTCGAGGCTCTGGTCGAGCGTGCGCCGGTCGATCGCGATCTTCTCGGCCTCCGAGAGGGTGATGACCAGCACGTCGCCCTCGGCACGGGCCTCGAAGTCGCGGCCCGAGGCGCCGGTCAACGAGATGACCGGCTGGGATGCGGCGCGCACCGCCTCCTCGGCCGCGGCCATGCCCGAGGGTTCGCCGATGCGGATGCGCAGCGCGTCCGGCGCGCTCTCGAGCCGCCGAACGGTGCCCACCTGATCGCGCAGGTCACGCAGCCGGTCGCGCAGGTCGGGCCAGAGCCCCTCGAGCCGTTCCGCATAGACGTCCGCGGTCTGCACCTCCACCAGCACATGGGCGCCGCCGCGCAGATCGAGCCCGAGATTGACCAGCCCCGAGGGCAGGAACTCCGGCCAGCCCGCCGCCTCCGCCGCCAGTTCCGGCGTCGCCGCCGCCCCGGCGGCGAGGCTCGCCCGCGCGTCGTTCGACCGCTCGACCCGGTCGTAGAAGAGATTGGGGAAGGCCACGACCAGTCCGGCCAGGCAGACCAGGACAATCGCCACGTTCTTCCACATCGGAAATTGCAGCATCGCGGGTGATCCCCCTGCGCCGCGCCCCGCCGGAAGGGCCGGGCGCGCGTCAGGCCTGGGCGGGTTCGGTCTTGCTGGTGACCTGGCTGATGGTGCCCTTGACCACCCGCACCTTGACGTTGGGCGCCAGCTCGATCTCGGCCTCGCCCTCGGCGACCTTGACCACCTTGCCGATCAGCCCGCCGGCGGTCACCACCTGGTCGCCGCGGCGCAGCGCGTCGATCATGGCGCGGTGCTCCTTGACCTTCTTCTGCTGCGGCCGGATCATCAGGAAATACATGATGACGAAGATCAGCAGGATCGGCGCGAAGCTGATCAGCCCCCCGGCGGCCCCGCCGGCTCCTCCGGCCGCTTGGGCGAATGCGGGTGTTGCGAACATCGTGACGGTCCTTCCCAGCTCTTGCGGGGCGCGCGTACGCGCGACGCAGCGGCACCCGGCCCCAAAATCGCGCGGACACTAGCGCCGGCCCCCGCCCTTGGCAAGGCGATCCGGGGCGGGTGTGGCGGGCTACCCCGGAAGGGGCGGACCAGCGATGCCCGCCCCCTCTGCGCCGCCGGTCAGGCGGTGCCCTTGATGAAGCTGCCGTCGCGAAGCTCGCGCATGGCGGTCTCGAGCTCGGCGCGGGTGTTCATCACGATCGGCCCGTGCCAGGCGACCGGCTCCTTCAGCGGCCGCCCGGCGACCAGCAGGAAGCGCACGCCCTCGGGGCCGGCCTGCACCGTCACCTCGTCGCCGCCGCCGAAGCGCACCAGCGTGCGGTTGCCCGACATGTCGCGCACCGCGAGCTCGCGACCCTGGAACTCCTTCTCCACCCGGACGCCGACCGGCGCCGCCGCGTCGCGGAAATCGCCTGCGCCCGCGAAGACATAGGCGAAGGCATTGGCCCGCGTGTCGACCGGCAGGGTCTTGCGCAGGCCCGCCGGCACGGTGACGTCGAGATAGAGCGGCTCGGCCGCGATCCCGTCCACCGGCCCGCGCTTGCCCCAGAACTTGCCGGTGATGATCCTCACCTGCGTGCCGTCGTCGTCGGTGATTTCGGGAATGTCGCCGCCGGTGATGTCCTGGTAGCGCGGCGCGGTCATCTTCAGCGAGGAGGGCAAGTTCGCCCAGAGCTGGAAGCCGTGCATCCGGCCCGTGCTCGACCCCCGCGGCATCTCCTGGTGCAGGATGCCCGAGCCGGCGGTCATCCACTGCACCGAACCGGCGCCGAGCAGCCCGCGGTTGCCTAGGGAATCCGAATGCTCGACCGTGCCGTCGAGCACATAGGTGATGGTCTCGATTCCCCGGTGCGGATGCCATGGAAAGCCCCTGGCATAGGCAGCGGGATCGTCGTTGCGGAAATCGTCGAGCAGCAGGAACGGATCGCTAGCGCTGGTATCCCCGAAGCCGAAGACGCGGTGCAGATGCACGCCGGCGCCTTCGATCGTCGGCTGGGCACGGCTCTGGGACGTGACGGCACGAAACGACATGGCTTGTCTCCTTGACGGTGTTCGTGCGGATCTGGCGCGCGCCGGCACCCCGGACAAGCCTGCGCCCGGCAATGAATTGTTTCCGCGAGCGCCGCACAGCAGAGCCCGAAGCTCGACCCCGCCCGGCTCCATCGCTGCGGGCAAGACCGGGGCGCCCCTCCGCTACCCTTCAGACAATTCGTTTGGCTTCCCCCGCGACGTTCCGGATCCTCGGCCAAATGGATGCGCTGTCGAAGGTCCCGACGCGGTGAAACCATTCCGGTCCGAACCACTCGGAAAGCACGGGCAGCGACCGCCCGCGTCCTGCCGGAGGCTGCGTACCGCGGCGGCCAAGCGGCCTTTCTCTCCGGACCGAAGGCTTTGCGATTGCGCAGCATGGTCCATTTGACCGTGCCCCTTCGGCGCGCGAGGGCGACGGGCGCCCGGGTGTGGTTCTTCCCCGCGCGGCGCCTTCGGTCGCAGCGGGCCGGCCGGTCCTCAGCCGGCGAGCTGCGTCACCGCCCGCGCCACGGCACAGACGATGTCGCGGGCATAGGCCGTGTCCGTAACCTGATCGGTGGCGCGGTGGTAGTTCGGATTGGCGTCCGCCGACGGTTCTGACGGCAGGTTCATGAAGAAGTCCTCGCTCGCCAGGACGGCCCCGTAGCCCTGCTGGTGGAATGCCGCGTGATCGGAGCGGTTGATCGCCCCGTCGTAGACCGTGCGGTCGGGTGCGCCGTTCCAGCTCGTCCCGCGGTAGATCTGGGCCGGCGCAAGCCGTCCGTAGTCCGCGGCCGCCTGCGCCACCCGGTCGGCGAGCGGCAGGCTGAGGTCCCGGATCGCGGGATCGGTATAGCCCGCGTGGATCTCGAAGATCCGGTTCAGATCCGAATTGTAGCCGATCATGTCCATGCAGATGACGGCACGGACCGGAGCCCCCATCGCCTTGAGGCGGCCGGCATAGGCCTTCGACCCGACGAGGCCCGATTCCTCGGCGTTGAAGAAGCAGAACCGCACGGTATGCGTGAGCCGCCCCGCGAGCGACCGGAAGTGACGGGCGAGCGACAGGATGCCGGCGAGGCCCGAGGCGTTGTCATCGCGCCCGGGCGCGGGATCGCTCGGCGCCGAATAGGCGGGATCGAAGCCGGCAGTGGAATCCATGTGCGCTCCCACCACGACGAGCCCCGCGCCGATCCCCGGGACCGGGCACGCGAGCTTCCACCAGGGATACCAGGGGTAGAGCTTGAGGATGCGCTCGACCTCGTAGCGGACGACGGCATCCGGCAGGTCGGCGAGCCCGTCCGCCAGACCGCTATCGTCGAGCAGGGCCGCGAACCCGGACGGAAGCCGTCCGATGGGCGGCGGCCCGACCGGCTCGCGCAGGATGCGCCGGTAGCGGTCGAGGATGTCGGGCCGGATGCGGAAGCGGCCCACACCGGGAAGATCCGCGATGATGTTGGAATGGGTCTCGCCCGCATGGACGAAATCGTGCCGGGTCGCGCAATACCCCATGGCGCGGAGATCCGACAGCAACGCCGCCTCGGCACGCTTGTTGTCCGGGTGCCGCGAATGCCTCGAGACGATCGGGCCGGCGGCATCGAGCGCGGTCACGCCGCTGTAGCGGTCGAGGTCCGCGGCATATTGCGCGGTCACCGACTTGCAGGAGGGCCGCGCCATCAGGATCAGCCTGCGGATCGCCGGATCGACCTCGACCGCCTCGAGGATCTCCGGCAGCCGCCCCACCACGGGGAGTTCGAACTCGGCCGCCTCGGGAACCGGCATCCGCATCAGGCCGGGATCCGGCGCGAGAAGCTCGGAATGGCCATGGGCCCCGTGGACGTGGAAGGCGTCGGCGCTGTCCTCCGGGCCGAGGGCGATCAGGATCTGGCCCGGCTCGGCGTAGAGGATCCGGCGCCCGGCCAGCGCCTCGCGAAGATGCTCGTCCGGATGGTCGATCCGGGCCCAGACCAGGTCTTCGGTCCGGGGATCATAGTCGATCGGCTGGAGCGTAAGCCCGGCGAGCACCGCGTCGGTGAGCCTGTCCTCCGAGGCGAGCGCGATGAGCGACCAGTCCGTCCCGCCCGCGGGCTGGAACTGCATCGGCACGAGGTCGCCACCCGCCGCCAGCCGCTCGAGCGCCGCCTTCGGCCCGACGATGCGCGCGGCCCCGGGCTCGGCACCCCTTGCCAGCATGCCCAGGAGTGCCGGATGCGGCGCCGGGACGAACCCGGCCTGAAGCGCGTCGCTGCGAAGACGCCGGTCGGCCGAAACGAGCGCCGTGCCAGCCCCCTCTCCCGCGAGCGCCGCCGCCGCACCAGCGCCGATATAGCCGAGCGCACCCACGCCGACCACCCGGACGCCCTCCGGCGCGAAGCCCGAGAAATCCGCCGCGAGCTCGGCCTCCGCGAGACCCGGCACGACGAGTATCGTCTCGACCCCTCCCGCCAGGAACTCGATGCAGCCGGACCGGACGCCGGGCGCCAGGTCGAGACCGAGGGTTCGGCCATCGTCCTCCCTCAGCGATCCGCTCGCCTGGTCGAGAACGATGATCGCGCGCGTGATCGGTTCCATCGATGTTCCTCCCTCAAGGCGTCGGGGCGCCGTAGCGCATCCGGACGGTCCGGGTGCCGCACCATGTCCGGGTCATGACGAACATCCGGTCGAACTGTCCCTCCGACAGCTCGCCGACGCCGGGCGCGCCAAGCGCTGCCGCGATGTCGTCGACGGTGTTGGAATGGGCCACCACGAGGACGCAGGACCCCGAATGCCCCGACCGGATCGCGGCGGCGAGCGCCGCGGCATCCAGCGCGGCATACTGGGTGGTCGCGATCCCGGCCATCTGCGCGGACGGCGTCCCGGTTTGCACCGACCGTTGGGTCGCGGTGACGAAGACGGCCGAAAGGCCGGCGTCACGCAGAATATGCGCGAGCAGGTCGGCCCGGGTCACACCGGCCGGCGAGAGGGCGGGGTCGCTGCCGCCGCCGGCGGCGATGTCCGCGTGGCGGACCAGGATCACGGTAGCGCTCCAGAGCTGGAGGCGCCATTTCCTGAGGATGGTGGGCGTGGGCTGGATTTCATGGATCGGCAGGCGCGGCAGGGCGCCGCTCGGGTCGGATGACTTCGGCATGGTCTGTCTCCGGAAAGGGCCGGCGGGGCCAACCGGCCCCGCCTGATCGACGGCTCAGCTTCCCTCGCCGTCGTCGAAGTCGAACTCGAGACGAACGGTCCGGATCGTGCGCCCCTCACCCGTCGCGATGCCGCCTCGCAGGATCCGGAGGATCTCCTCGATCGTCGGGCGGCGCACGATGACCGGCCCGTCGGTCTGCGGCTTGTCCCGCGTCGGATCGCGGCCCGGCTTCGTCTCCTCGTCGACGCGCCAGGTGAGCTTGTAGCTCATCCCGCCCGCAAGCTCTCCGTCGAGATAGGTTCGGATCGCGATCTCGTCGTCACCGCGCGCGATGGACTTCTTCGCAAGTTCGGCGTCGATGTCCTCGCCCGGCTCGACCACCAGGAGCACCTTGCGCCGGTCACGCGGGCCGAGCTCGAACTTCTGCCCGCCCTCGGACTTGACGTGGAGCTGCCAGCCGAGATTGCGGAGGAACCGCGGCAGCTCGATCTCGAGCCTCGCCACCACGGGCTTCCGGAACGGGTTCCGGATCCAGACGATGTGCTCGCGCAGGAGCTTGAGGATGTCCTTGAGCGTGGGCAGGACCGGACTGACGTTGCGCTGGCCGATGTTGTTGTCGAACGGCACCAGCCGGTGCTCGGGGATCGTGCCGGTGATCGTGGTGTCGTTGCCCGGGTCGCCGTCCGCATGCGCGATGGCGAGCAGGCACTCGTGCCCCACGACGGTGGGAACGAAGGCGAAGGGTCCGATCACCGTGCCGCCGCCGGAGGCGAGCGGCCCCGAGGCGGGCAGCGTCGCCGTGGTCATCGGCGCCCAGTCGTCCGGGAACGACAGGCCGGAGCCCGGCAGCGCATGATAGGCGTCGACCCGGACGTTCTGCGCCGTCTGCATCCCGCGGTTCTTGACGCGCACGTACATGTAGTTCGTCAGTCCGACGAGCGGGTTCTGGTGGATCGCCCCGCCGTCGGGCGCGCGGCGCACCCACATGTCCTGGCAGGACCAGTGGTTCGCCTGGTACTGGTACTCGCCCGCGCGCCCGTCGTCGATGTAGACGTCGACGTCCGGCGGATTGCCCTCGGTGTTGACCGTCTGCGGCTGCCCCGGCGCGGCGCCCGGCTGGAAGAGGCCCTGCTTCTCGAAGGCCCAGCGGACCACCTTGTGCAGCGCGCCGCCCGGGATGCCCTGGAAGCTCGACGTGCCGAGATCGGCGTTCTGCAGATGCCCGACGAAGACCTCCGGGAAGGCCGTCGTCGAGGTCATCAGGCCGATCGCCTTGAAGATCAGATAGGCCGCAGTGTCCGAGGCCCGCCGCCGGGTCGCGATGCCGACGGCGTCGCCGCCGATCGCCCGGTAGAAGCGGAAGAGCGTGGTCGAGAGCACCTGCTCGCCGCCGTACTGGGTGTTCCAGTTGGGACCGAACCAGGCCCAGCCGGCGCCGATAGCACGGTCGTGCCGGCGGTCGATACCGACGCCGGCGGCAACCCAGGGGAAGGTCTGGAACCGATCGGCGGCGTTGCTGCCCGGATCGTTCAGGATCGCCGCCAGCGAATCGCCGGCCGAATGCGCGAAGCCGAAGTTCGGGCTGTTCACATGGTCCCAGAGCAGCGCATGGCCGAATTCGTGCCAAGCGACGCGGTTCGAGGTGCCGATGCCGATCACCTGCCCCGGCATCATCTTGCCGAACCTCAGCTCGAGCAGGCCGTTGCCCGAGGCGTTGCCGGGCGCCTGCGCGTTGACCGCATCGCCGAGCGCGCGGAAGTCGACCGGAACGGGGAACGTCGTTCCGCCGAAATACGAGGACACGTTGAAGCCGAAATCCTGCATCGTGCGGAACAGCCGGTCGCAGTTGTAATAGGTGCAGGTCGCGGTGAATTGCTCGGTCTGGGCATCGAAGTTGAAGGCGCCCGCCGGGGTCGGCACGGTCGGCGCGACCTGGACCGGAGCCTGGGTCTCGGCGATCCGGACGAAATTGCCTGCGAGCGGCTGCGGTGTCGCAGCGGTCAGGCCGGGCATCGTCTTCGAGGTCCGGAAGGGATTGAGCACCGCATTCGTCGAAGCCGCATTGACTGCGGCGCCGGTCTGGGTCTGCGGATCGCGGTCGAAGACGAGGCCGGTGGCGCAGGCGACCAGCGCCCGAAGGTAGAGCACCTCGCCGCTTTCCGGCTCGACCAGCGCCCGCCAGTTGACCTGGCCCTGGCCCTTGGCCATCGCGGCCTGGAACAGGACCTCGTCGGCGATGTAATGCTTGGCCTTCTCGAGCCCCGGAAGCTTCGGCTTGGGAAGATGCGGGATCTCCGCCCCGGGTCCGCCGATGCAGCCCTCGTGCTCGTGCGGCTCTTCGCGCTGGTCCGGCTCGTAGCGATAGACGACCTGGCGTTCGATGCGGGCGTTCTCCATGTCGGGAAGCTCGAAGCCCAGCATCTTCTTGAGCGCGGCCTTGCTCACGGGGCGATTCTTGTCGCTGTCGACGCGGGCGCTGGGATTCTCGATGACGACCGAGCCGTGCATCGACGACTGGAGAGACTCGAGCGACAGGCTCTCCTCGTCGATGTTCATGCCGAGTCTGGCGTCGAAGACGTCGAGGCCGAGGATCGTCTGCTTGTAGACGACGACCTTGGTGCCGGCCACGTCCTTCTCGGACTGGAACTCCATGATCGGCTCGGCCACCGCCGACTCCGGCACCACGCCGTCGTCGGCCAGTCGCGTGCCCGACAGGCCCAGTTCGCCGCGCATCGAGCGCAGGTACCATTCGGCAACCTGCTGGGGCGTCGCGAGCGGCGCGGCGCTCTCGAGGGCTGGCGGTGCCGGATGCTGGAAGTAGACAACTTCTCCGTATTCATTCCGGATGACGGAGTCCGTCATGAGTTAATCCTCCTAATAATTTCATATAGCCCTAATACTGTCTCATAATCAAATGGAGACCGTACTTAGAGTAAGTCGATCAAATACCGATCAGAGTTCCATTTATACACGAAAAATCCGAGTCGGTCAATCGGGTCATTGACCGTGCCGACGGATTCCGACTCGTTCCAGAGCGGACCTGCCAGAAATCCTTTGACCGAGAGGTGAGTCGGGGCCTACCCTGACGACCCGGGGACATTTTCCCCGGACGGACGCAACCGATCCCATTTGACCGGTGTGCTGCCTTCAGTTGATTGATTTAAGAGGATGATTTCGCATGTCCAGCATGGAAGGACTCTTCGCGCTTCGGGCGCTCATGGCCGAGACGTCCGCGGATCCGCGCCCCCTCTACGCCGCCAACCGACTCAGGTTCGCGCTCGAACTCGCCCCCGGAGCGGGCCCCGACGCGACCGCTGGGATGCGGGAGAAGATCGCCGCGCTGCTCGGCTCGGACGCGTTTCTCCTCGAGCCGCTCTTCGAGACCTTCGAGCCCGGCGAGCCCCTCTTTCTCGTGTTCTCGCCGAACGGAATCGACCGGACCCTGCCCGAAGACATCCTCTACGCGATCGCCGCCGACCTCAGGAACGAACTGGGCCTCGTCTCTTCCGAACCCGACATCGGGGCCACCGCCTATTCCGAGCCGCAGCCGGAAACGCCGCCATCGACCGAGGGCGTGGTCCTCGACGCGACCTGCTGGGCACAGGGCACGGCGCCGCCCGACCATCTCTGGGCGCTCGAATCGACCCGGGTGCCGCAGGCCTGGGCGATCGCGCCGGGCAAGGGCGAGAACATCGTCGTGGCCCAGCCCGACACCGGCATCGCCGACCATCGGGAGCTCCGCGACGCGACGCTCGACCTGACGAAATCGCTCAATCTGCTCGAGGGCGGCACCAACCCGGCCGACCCGCTCTCGAGCTCCATGTCGAACCCCGGCCACGGCACCGGCACGGGCAGCGTCGTCGCCTCGGGCGAGACCGGCGAAATGATCGGGTCGGCGCCCAAGGCGACGCTCGTTCCGATCCGCTGCATCAACGACGTCAAGATCTTCGACGGAACGCCCGTTGCCCGGGCCGTGGATCACGCCGTCCAGGTCGGCGCCCATGTCATCACCATGAGCCTCGGCGGGATCTGGAGCCGGTCGCTCAGGGCCGCGATCCAGCGGGCCGTCGCCCGCGACGTCATCGTCCTTGCCGCGGCCGGAAACTGCGTGGGCCTCGTGGTCTGGCCGGCGGCCTATCCCGAGACGCTCGCCGTGGGCGGAACGAACATCGCCGACAAGAAGTGGAAGGGTTCCTCGAGCGGCCGGGCGGTCGATTTCTCGGCCCCCGCCGAATTCGTCTGGCGGGCCGATCGCAAATCCACCGGCGCGCCGAACGATGCGGTCAGCGGCGGCCAGGGCACCTCCTTTTCGACCGCCCTCAGCGCGGGCATCGCCGCGCTCTGGCTCGGCCACCACGGCCGGCCGACGGTGATCGCCGCCGCCCGCCAGAAGGGAACGGTCGTGCAGGAGCTGTTCCGCGCCGCCGTGCGACAGACCGCGCGGCGGCCCACGGGCTTCCCCGCGGGGCTCGGCGCGGGCATCATCGAAGCCGAGAGGCTGCTCTCCGAGCCGCTCGCCGGCATCTCCATGGCCGTTCCGGAAACCCCCGGTTCCGGCGATGATCCGAGCGGGGGCCTCACCGACGCCCTGACCGCGCTCTTCGGCCGCGGGACGGCCGATCCCGGCTTCGACTGGGCCGCGCATGGCGCCGAGATCTCGGCGCTGCTCGTCGCCGACGCCCGCGCCGGACGAAGCCGCCTGGGCGCCGGCCGCGAGTCGCGCGCGTTCCGCCGGGCCTCCGGCGCCTTCGTCGAGGCGGCCGCGGGATCCCGCGACCCGCGCCTCGCCCAGCTCGCCCTTCGCGGCAGTCCGCCGGCACCGTCCATCGTGATCCCCGCACCGGTGAGCGAGGCGCGGCTGGCCCGGGTCCTGTCCGGGATCGGCGCCGGGCGGCGTGCGGATCTCGCGCCCGAGGCGGCGGCGACGATCACGCCCGAGGAGGGTCGCGCGCTTCTCGACGGCGGCGGTCGCCGCGCCGTGCTCGCGCCCCTCGAGCGGCGCGTCGAGGCGGCGGGACGCCCGGAACTCGCGGGCGATCTCGACCGGATCGGCCGGGCGCTGGCCGAGCTGCACGCCGAGGGCACATCCGCCCCCCTCGACGACGCGACGACCTTCCAGCTCGAGGCGCTGGTGTCGCTGACCGAACGGCCGGCGCTGCCGGTCTCGCTGCGCACGACGCCCGACGATCGCGAGGTCCAGACGCTCGACACCTCCGACCCCGAACTCGGACGGTTCGCCGGCCTCATCGAACTCGCCCGCCCCGATCTGGAGGCGGGCCCGCTCGCGGCGGTCGGCAGGATCGACGGCGACGGGATTCACCTGGGCACCGGCTTCGTCGTCGGCCCCGGCCTCATGATGACCAATCGCCACGTTCTCGAGGAATTCGCGAGTCCGCTGCCCCGCGCCGAGGCACCCGACCGCTGGCAGATCGTGCGCGAGGCCACGATCGACTTCTCGCCCTCGGGCTTCGACCCCGCGACCCGCTTCCGGATCAGCGGTATCGCCTTTGCCGGTCCGGAGCCGATCTGGCGCCTGCCGATCAGCTTCGACAAGCTCGACCTTGCGCTGCTGCGCGTGGAAACGACGAACGCGCTGGGCGCGGCCCTGCCCGCCGCCATCCCCGTGGTGCGGACCGCGGGCTGGGGCGGTCAGGGGCAGAATCTCTACGTCGTCGGATTCCCCGCGCCGCCCTCCTACGTTCCCCGGGACGAGCAGGGCCGGCTCCGGCACGATGTGATCGAACGTCTGCGAGAGATCTTCGGCCTCAAATACCGCCAGAAGTACTTCAGCCCGGGCATGATCCTGCCGAACGGGGGACACCGTTGGGTCTTCGACCACGACGCCACGACGCTCGGCGGCAATTCCGGTTCGCTGACCGGGCGCCTCGGCGGGTCGCTCGAGGCGGTGGGGCTGCATTTCGCCGGCGACTGGCTGCGCGCCAACCACGCGCATGACCTGGGCGCGGTCGTCGAGGCCGAGGCCGGTGTCGCCGGCCTTCTGCCCTAGCATGGCCGCTCCCGTCCCGAAGCCCGGTGACGAGCCCGAAGACTCGGCGCTGCCCGCGACTCTGACGCTCGCGGAGGCGCGCTGCATGGCCGCGCATATCACCGGGGCGCGCCAGGCCGTGGCCGAGGTCTTCAACGAGATCGGCCGCCGCACCGGCGGATCGCTCGACGATTTCAAGATCGTGGCCCTCGGGATCGACGACCGGACCGAGGCCTTCGCGCTTGCCCTGGTCCATACCGCGCAAGCCAGCGTCCCCGCCCACCGCGTGTTCCTGACCGAGCTCGCCGCCCTCGGGCTGATCGACCTCCCGAAGGCCTTCGCGGCGCTGGCCGCGGCGATCGGCGAAAAGGGCGGATCCGCGAAACTCCTCTGGGCGCAGGACGCGACCGGCAACGTCGTGGAGCCGCAGGGCTGGAACGCCGAGATCGCGAAGACCCTCAATTCTGCGGAGCTGATCACCGCCTTCAACTATGCCGCGCGCCGGATCTGCCTGATCACGACAGGCCAGTCACAGGGCACGGGATTCCTCATCGGCCCGCAGACGGTGCTCACCAACTGGCACGTGATGGTCCCGCTCCTCGATCCGGCGACGGGCAAGGCCCGACCCGATTCGAGCGGACGCATTCGCTGCACCTTCGAGGCACTGACGAGTCCGGAGGGCCAGACCTATCCCGCGGTCGACGACTGGCTCGTCAGCTTCAGCCCGCTCGATCCCACCCGCATTCCCCCGACGAAGCCCTATCCCCCGATGGTCGCGCCCGAAGGCGACTTCCTCGACTTCTGCGCCATCCGCGTCGCCGGCGTGCCGGGGCGCGAGCGCGGATGGTACGACCTGGCCGACACCGGCGTTCTCGACGAAGCGAACGACCTGCTGTTCGTGATCCAGCACCCGCACGCCAACCCCCAGCGCGCCGGGATCGAGAAGGGCGCGCGTTCGGATCCGACCGACGCGAACTTCATCCTCCACCAGGTCTGGACGGACGAGGGTTCCTCGGGCGGGCTCTGCCTCGATCACCGGCTGAAGCCCGTCGCGCTGCACCACGCGGCGATCAGGGACGCCCAGAAGAAGTTCCTTCACAACCGGGCGGTGCGGCTCGCGGCCATCCACGCCGCCCGCCCCGATCTCGGCGCGCCGCTGCCGCTCTACGACCGGATCTGCCGGCTGGCCGACGGGTCCCGCGCCGTGCTCGGGCGACAGGACACGCAGCAGACGCTGCATCAGATGATGGCGGATGCGGCCCGCCCGATCCTCTTCGTGCGCGGCGACCGGAAGAGTGGAAAGACCTTCTCGGCCGACCTCATCCGCGACTGCACCGCCCACGACCGGCGCCGCATCGCCCTGCTCTCGGCCTCCGAGATCCCCGCCGAGGCGCGCGACCTGGCCGAGCTGATCCTCGCGCGGGCCGGCGCGCCCGCTGCGGCCTTCTCCGCCCTGCCCCGTCCGGAACCGACGCACACCACCGACTTCGCCTGGCTCAAGGCGACGCTGCTTCCGGCGCTCCGCCGCGGCCTGACCGATCTTCTCCGCGCCGATGCGGCCCGTCCGCTCGTGCTCTGGCTCGTCATCGACGAGCTCGATCTGGTGCCCATCCCCCAGACCAGCGCGCGCGACCTGCTCGATGCGCTCTATGCCGACGTCGCGCTTCTCGCCGACATGCGGATCGTCCTGATCGGCCTCGACGGCATCCTGCCCGGCGTCGATCCCGCCCTGATCCGGACCGAGGACCTCGTGGATCCTGCCACCATCGAACGCGGCGACCTCGAATCCTGCCTCTCCTGCCTGATGACCGAACGGCTTCTCGGACCCAGCCCGAAGGAAGTGCAGCGCCTGGCCGATCTGATGTCCGGAACGGCACGCATGGTCGGCAAGCATCGGCCCAACACGAGCCCGCTCGCCGTGCTGTCCGAGGTTCTTTCCGCCGTCTACATCAAGGCATCCGGCCGATGGACATGACATCCGAAGCCACCCAGGACGACCTGACGCGAACGTCGCTTCTCGGATTCTTCGACCCGCGCCGGATGCTGGATCCGGAAGCGCAGGACTACCCCACACGCCTCGCGGCGGTCGCCGCAGCCGCGACCGAGGTGGAGGTCGGCGGAAGCTGGTACTGGGCGCTCACCCCGGACGCGCGGCGGAAGGGGCTGCGCCGCCTGCCGCGCGGACACGATGACCGCGAGCGCATCCTCGCGACGCTGCCGGTTCATGCCAGGGACGATCTCGGCGCCGCGTTCCGAACGCTCCTCGCCCGCCGCCCCGATCCGGAGACGGCGGCCGCCCTCGAGGGCAGGAAGGCCGGCGCCGCCGGGTCGGCCAGGCTGACGGCCATCTTCCAGGCCCTCGAACTCCTCCACGATGCGAAGGTCCCGCTCGAGGGATGGTCGGCGGAAACCGGCATGGCCCGGCGACTCGGCCGGGCGATCGTCCTGCGCCACAAGTCCGCGGCCTCGCGGCATCTCCTGTCGGGACCGCTGCGCGGACGGAACAGCAAGCTCTCGGCGCTGGTCGCCTTCGCCCAGGAGGGGCGGATCGACGCGCCGCCGATCCGACTGCCGGAGGCGGCGCCCGCCGGAGACGTGGATCCCGGCGCGATCCCGGCGGTCGTCGTCACGGGGCTCGGCGGCGTCGGCAAGTCCGCGCTCCTCGAGGCACTCAGGAGGAAGCTCGCCAGACGAGGCGACACGCTTCACGTCACCTTCGACCTCGACCAGGCGGCTCTCCGCTCGGGCGACCGCGTCGCGCTGACGCTCGAACTCCTGCGCCAGATCGGCCTGGCGAACCCCTCGCTCGACACGCAGCTTTCCGGACTGCGCGACCTCCTCCGCCAGTCCCTGTCCTCGGCAACCGGGCGGGAGAGCATGGTCGAGGCGTCCAGTGCCGCCGTCTTCGCGACCCTGTCCGAGCTCGAGCGCGTGCTGGAGGGCCATGGCGAAGGCGACACCGCCTTCCTCCTGATCTTCGACACTTTCGAAGAGGCGCTCGTCCTCGGGGTCGAAAGGGTGCGCTTCATCGTGGACTGGATCGGGATGCTGAAGGGGGCCGCGCGAAACCGTGCCGTCCGCTTGATCCTCTCGGGCCGCGAGGCGAGCGAGATCGCGAAACACCGGGTCCCGGACCTGGCCCTCAGGGGGGAGCTGCAGCTCGGCGATCTGGGAACCATGGCGGGGCGCGCGAAGCTGCGCGACCTGTTCCGCGAAGGCGGCATCCCACATCTCGATCTCGTGCCCGATCTCGTCGCTGCGCACGGCTCCAATCCGCTCGTGCTCGAGATCGTGGCCCTGTTCTGCCGCGGGCGGCCGCGCGACGAGATCCGGCAGATGGCGCAGCAGGAGGCTTCGGAGCTGCGCGACGACCTCGACGCCGAGATGCGGCAGCGCATCCTCTACGCGCGCATCCTGAACCGGATCGGCACCGAGGAGATCCGCCGCCTCGCGAGCCCGGGCCTCGTCCTGCGGCGGATCACGCCGAAGCTGATCGAACAGGTGCTCGCGGAGCCCTGTGGCCTGCCCACGCCGCTGCCGCCCGGTCGGGCGGAGGCGCTCTTCGACGACCTCGCGGCCCATGTCTGGCTGGTGAGCCGGCCGGATGGAGCCCCGCGCGAGCTCGAGCATCGGCCCGATCTCCGGCGTCTCATGCTGCCCCAGGTGCTCGCGGACCCGAAGGCGCGCGAGGTTGCCCGGCGGGCGGCGGATTGGTACGGCGAGGCTGCCCGGGCCGGCTCGCAGATCGCCCGCTTCGAGGAGACCTATTGTCGGGCGCTCTTCGACCCGGACGCCCTGCCGACCGACGCGGCCGATTTGCGCGCGCTGGCGGATCACCTCGGTTCGGCCATTCTCGACCTGCCCGGGATGACGGCGCGTTTCGACGAGGCCGCAGGCCGCGTCCTCCTGATGTCGGCGATCGGAACGCTGGACCGGGCCGGCAAGCACCGGGCGGTGACGAAGCGCCGGACCCGGCAGCTTGCCGAGGGCCTCGAACGGAGCCTTCTCGACGAGGCGGAAGACCCGGCCGTCGCCGCCGAGGAGGGTGCCGCCACCCCGCCCGACGAGATCCTCCAGGCACGCTTCGCCGCCTGCGAGTTCGGCCGCGTGGCCAGGGAGGCGCCGCGCCTTGCGACCGCCCTGCTCGACCGGATCCTCGGGGACGACGCGACCGAGCCCTCGCCCTCGGGACTCCAGCACCCCGCCCATCTCGCCGCGACGGCGACGCTCCTCTCCGACCCGGATGCGGACCACCGCCGCGACCTTGCGCAGGCGATGGCCGGCTGGTTCGGCGCGCCTGCGCAGGCCGCCGGGTTCGGCGACCGGCTCGCGCTGGCCGCCCGGACGGGCACCGGCGCCGGGCCGGCGATCGCGACGGCCTGGGTCGTCGCCGGGCTCGCGGACCTCGATCTCCGCGCCTTCCTGCCGCAGGAGGCCGGCGAGACGATCGACCGGCTCCTCGAACCTCCCGCCGACACGACCCTCCGCTGGCGTCTCGCCCAGGTGGCCGGAGCCCCCGGCCGTGTCCTTCGGACACGGGCGGAGGTCTTGCCGCTGCTCGACCCGGCCATCGTGCGCGCGCTCGGCGAGGGCCGGCTTGCCGTGAACCAAGGGCAGGGGCTGCCGGGCAAGGCGGCCGACCTGCTCGCCGACCTTCGGGAACGCAGGGGCGCGGTCATGTCGAGCGACCTCCTGCGCATCGAGAACGAGCTCAAGGGCGCGGAAATCACCGCCAGCCCCGACGAGATCCCCGGTTCGCTCCTCGCCGCCCTCCTCCCGGGTCGGCTTCCCGAATTCCATGCGCCGCTCCGACTGCTTCTCGACCGGCCGGAACCTGTCCCGGGGCTGGGTGCGGCGGTCGCTCATCTCGCCGAGGAGGTGCCTTGGTGGCCGAGAGGCCTCGCCGCAACCGCGTTCGAAGACCTGCCCCCCGGCCCGACCCGCGCCGCGGCGCTCATCGACGCTGCCGACAGCAGCGGGCGCCTTCCCCTGCTCGCAAGATCCCTGGCCGGGCATTCCGACGCCCGGCGCGAGGCGCGGCAGATCGCGACCCTGATCGACGCGGTCGTGGACCGGTACCGGATCCACATGCTCGTCGCGTGATCGGGAGGGTGCCGCAGGCCGTGCCCCTGCGCGGACCTGGCGCGCGGAGGCGGGCGCCTCAGGTCACGGCATCGCCCCGGGCGCCACCCGCTCGCCCGGTGCCTCACGCTGCGGCGCTTCCCAGCCACGCCGGCAGGCCGCCACGAAGCGCGCGAGGATCACCTCCGGCATTGTCACCGTCTCGGCCCGGCACATGGCGACCAGCCGCGCGGCGTCCCCGGGCGGGAAATAGCCCCGGCCGCCGTAGATCCGGATCCGCGTCTCGAAGCCGTCGGCATCGGCCTCGGGGTGGAACTGCGTCGCATAGACCCGCCGCCCGTGGCGGATCATCTGGAAGGGACAGGGGTCGGAGGCGACCAGATGCACGCAGCCCCGCGGCAGGACCTGCACCGCCTCCTTGTGGCCGACGAAGGCGCGGAAGCTGGCGGGAAATCCCTCCAGCAGCAGATCCGACCGCCCCGCCCCGGTCACCCGGCAGTCCACGGCGCCCACCGGCTCGGCATAGCGCGCCTTGCTCACCTCGGCGCCCAGGTGATGGGCGAGGATGCCGATGCCGTAGCAGCAGCCGAGGAACGGCAGGTCGCGCGCCACCACCGCGGGCATCAGCCCCAGGACCGCGGCCTCGATGCGCCGCTCCACCGGCGATTTCTTCGCCGCGTCGTCGCTGACGCAGCCCGGCCCGCCGCCGACGATCACCCCGGCGAAATCCCCGGGATCGAGATCTTCCGGCAGGTCCTCCCGGTCGAGCCGCAGCCGCCGCACCTCGCCCGCCGCCAGCCCGCCCTTGCGCAGGATGGCGGCGAATTCGTCGTCGGCGGCCTCCGTCTCGGGGCGCAGCTGCAGGACCAGCATCGGCTTCATCGCCAAGCCCTAGCGCAAGCCGCCCGTCCCTGGCAATCGGGCCTTCTAGCGCGCGTTGGCCGCCAGCCACTGCGACCATTGCGGCCGCGTTCCCGCGAAGACGTTGATGTCGGTATTCCCGGCGATGCCCGGCACCACCCCGGTCCCGGTATATTGCCAGAACGCCCATTTCTGGTTGGGATAGATCGCCGAAGGATGCCCCGCCACCGAGCGCAGCCAGAAATCGGTGCCGCGCATCCGGCCGAGGTCGTTCTCGTGGTAGAAATCGACCGTGGTATAGACGATCGGCCGCTTGCCGTAATGCCGCGCCACCCTTTCGAGATAGACCTCCATCTCGGCGCGGACCGTCTCCGGCGCGGGGCGCTTGGTGCAGGTGCGCGACTTGTGCGTCCATTCCATGTCGAGCACCGCCGGCAGCGCGCCGCGGTCCGCCGGCACGTGGGAGATGAACCAATCGGCCTGCTCCGCCGCCGTCCGGCAGAAGTAGTAATAGTGATAGGCGCCGCGCGGCACCCCGGCCCGCGCCGCGCCGTGCCAGTTGTCGGCGAAGCGCTCGTCGGCCACGTCGCCGCCCTCGGTCGCCTTGATGAAGGCGAAGGACGTGCCCGAGGCGCGCACCCGCTGCCAGTCGATGTCGCCCTGGTACTTGGACACGTCGATGCCATGGACCGGGTAGAGCCAGGGGCTGAGCGCGTCCCATTCATGGGGATCGGTGTCGCCGAAGGCGGGAACGTTGGTCGAGGCCCGGCTGTTGGGGACATCATGGCGCGACGGCCCGCAGGACGCCGCCGCCAGGCCGAGGAGGAGCAAAAGAAAGACCCGCAAGCTCTTGGTACTCCGTTTCGAATCACCCTCGGCGCCCGCAGGCACGATAGCCGGAGAGGGCTGACCCGTCAGCCATTCCCTTCGAGGCGATGCAGATTTTTCCGACCCTGATGCGGGCGGGACTCACCTCCCGCCCTCCACAGCCACAGGCCCGCGGGCCGAGGCGCCCGGCGGACCGGTTGCGCCAGCTTGATTCGCGCCGCACGGCGGCCGAGACTGGCGCGAGGCATCGGGAAGGACCGCACGCCATGTCAGGCCGCCGCTGGCTCGTCGCCGCACTCGCCCTGCTCGGTGCGGGCGCCGCCACCGGCTGGCTCTACGCTCGCGACATGCGCGCCACCGAGGCGCGGCTCGCCGCCGGCAGCCGGGTCTACGAGACCGCGCGCGGTCCGGTCGAGGCCGCGGTCCACGGCTCGGGACCGGCGGTGCTTGTGCTTCACGGCGCCGGCGGTGGCTACGACCAGGGCGAGCGGCTGGCGGACGCCTTCGGCCCTCCCGGCTTCCGCTGGATCGTGGTGTCGCGCTTCGGCTATCTCCGCTCGCCGCTGCCCGCCGACGCCTCGCCGCTCGCCCAGGCCGACGCGCTGGCGGCCCTGCTCGACGCGCTCGGCGAGGAGCGCGCGGCGGTCCTCGCCATGTCGGGCGGCGTCCCGCCGGCGTTGCAACTCGCGACCTTCCACCCCGAGCGCACGACCGGGCTCGTGCTGCTCTCCTCCGCGCCCTTCACGCCCTTCGGCACCGCCGACCAGGCCCCGCCCCTGCCCGGCTGGGCCTACCGGGCGCTCTTCGCCAGCGACCTGCCCTATTGGGTGCTCCTGCACGGCGCCCGCCGGGCGCTCGCCCCGATCTTCGACGCCCCCTCGGCGCTCCGGGCCGGCCTGACCGGGGAGGAAGCTGCCTTCCTCGACGGGCTCATGGAGGGCTTCCTGCCGGTCACGGCGCGCCTGCCCGGCCTCGGCAACGAGGCCGCCGCCATCGCCCCCTCCGAGGCCTATGCGCCGGAGTCGATCCGCGCGCCCAGCCTCGTCGTCCACGCGCGCGACGATTCCATCAACCTCTTCGAGATCGGCGCCGCGCTGGGCGAGACCATCCCCGAGGCGGAATTCCTGCCGCTCGACGACGGCGGCCATCTGCTGCTCGGCCATCACGCGGAACTGCGGGACCGGATCGCGCGCTTCCTCGAAGCCCATGCCCACCCCGCCACCGAGCCCTGACCGGCCCGGCCCGGCAGGACGGCCGACACCTTCCACGGCTCAAGGATTTCATACTGGCAGATTCCTATCGGGCAGGACAGGGGCCCGTGCCAACAGGCACGGGAAGACAAGCAATCGGCCAACAGGCCGACCGCCGATTCCCCCACCGCCCCGAACCGAGCGATCCGCCGTCGGCTCCGTTCTGCGGCGTCAGTCAGGCACGGGAGCCGCCGGGATCACCCCCGCACCAGCACCCGGCTTCGCGGCGTCCAGCGGGCGAGGATCCAGGCGAGATCCTCGCGGCGGAAGGCGATGCAGCCCGCCGTCGGCCAGCGGGGCGCGCGCCAGACATGCAGGAAGATCGCGCTCCCCCGCCCCGCAACCGGCGGATCCCGGTTCCAGTCGAGCACCGCCACGAGGTCGTACATCGGATCGGCCCGGCGCAGCGCCTCGTGGCGGAACCCGTGCGGCCGCCGGACGCGGCGATTATAGGCCGGATCCCCGGGATCGTCGGACCAGCCGTCCCGCGGGCCGATGGCGCGGCCGGCGAGGGCATGGCGGTCGCGCCGCACCAGAACGGCCTCGATCCGGTGGCGGCCCGCGGGGGTGATCCCGTCGCCTTCGCGGCGCTTCTCGCCGATGCCGCCGCGGCCGAGGGCGCAGGGAAAGCGCCGCCCGAGGAAGCGCGCCCCCCAGCGCCCGACCACGAGATCGGCCGGCGTCACGGCAGATGGCCGGATTTCGCCACCTTGGTCTGCAGATAGGCGGCATTGTGCCGCGTCACCCCGACCCGCAGCGGCACCCGCTCCACCACGCGCAAGCCGCAGCTCTCCATCATCGCGACCTTGGCGGGGTTGTTGGTCATCAGCCGGACACGCGAGAATCCCAGCGAGGTCAGCATGTTGGCCCCGAGGCGGAAGTCCCGCTCGTCGTCCTCGAAGCCGAGCCGGTGGTTGGCCTCCACCGTGTCGAAGCCCTGGTCCTGCAGGGCATAGGCCCGCATCTTGTTGGCCAGCCCGATGCCGCGCCCCTCCTGGTTGAGATAGAGCAGCATGCCTGCGCCCGCCGCGCCGATCTGCTCGAGCGCGGCATGGAGCTGCGGCCCGCAATCGCATTTCAGGCTGCCGATCAGATCGCCGGTGAAGCAGGCCGAATGCAGCCGGCAGAGCACCGGCTGGCCGCGGTCCGGCGCGCCGATCTCCACCGCGTAATGCTCCTCGCCGCCGTCGAGCGGCCGGAAGACCCGGACCCGCCCGGCTTCGGCCACCTCGAGCGGCACCCGCGCCGCCGCCACCTCGAAGACCGGGACCGGCCCGCTTTCCGCCGGCACCAGTGCCGCGTCGAGCCGGCTCAGCCCCGCCGCCTCCGCCAGCGCCTCCGCCTGCGCCCGGGGCAGCACCGCGACCAGCGCCGCCGGCAGGAGGTGCGCGCGCTTGCACATGGCGAGTGCCGCGCGATGCAGATCCGCCGACCCCTCGCGCCGCGTCACGTAGGGCCCCTTCATCGGCCAGTCCAAATCCGCGGACGGATCCGCCGTCGCCCGAACCCAGGCGAGATCCGCCTCGGCCGGAAACACCACCCGCGCCAGGTCGCCGTCATAGGCCCGCGCCTTCAGCGTTCCCGCCCGCCGCGCGGTCAGCGCCAGATCGACCCCGCCGAGCGCGCGCAAGTCAGCCAGGCGCGCCGCCGTCGCCGTCTCGGCCGCCAAGACCAGCGCCGCCTCCTCCCCCGAGAGGAGCAGGACCGCGGCCCCCATCCGCAGGTCGCTGCGGGCGCGGGCGAGCAGTTCCGCCGGGTCCAGGCCGAGGCTCATGTTGCTGTCGTCTCCCTCCGGGCGGGGTGTCCTGATATCCGGGCCGGTCGCGGAATGAAACAATTGCCGCGCTCCGCACACCTTCCCGTGACCCCGGCCCCAAGGATATTGCCGCCCGCGCGGAAAACCAACAGCTGACGCGAAAACGGAGACAAAACATGAGCACGCTCAAGAAGATCCTGATGGTCGACGACGATGCCGACCTGCGCGAGGCCCTCGCCGACCAGCTCGTCCTCACCGAGGAATTCGACGTCTTCGAGGCGGCCGACGGCGCCGACGGCCTCGTGCGCGCGAAGGAACAGCTCTACGACCTCGTCATCCTCGACGTGGGCCTGCCCGACATGGACGGGCGCGAGCTCTGCCGGCTGATGCGCAAGCAGGGGGTGAAATGCCCCGTCATCATGCTGACCGGCCATACCACCGACAGCGACCAGATCCTCGGGCTCGATTCCGGCGCCAACGACTATATCGCCAAGCCCTTCAAGCTCCCGGTGCTGCTCGCGCGCATCCGGGCGCAGCTGCGCCAGCACGAGCAATCCGAGGACGCGGTCTTCGGCGTCGGCCCCTATACCTTCAAGCCGGCGGCCAAGCTCCTGCTCGACGAAGCGGAGCGCAAGATCCGCCTCACCGAGAAGGAGACCAACATCCTGAAATACCTCTACCGCGCGGGCAGCGCCGTGGTGGCCCGCGACGTGCTGCTCCATGAGGTCTGGGGCTACAATGCCGGCGTGACCACCCACACGCTCGAGACCCATATCTACCGCCTGCGCCAGAAGATCGAGCGCGATCCCTCGAACGCCACGATCCTCGTGACCGAACCGGGCGGCTATCGCCTCGTCGCCTGACGCGGCCAGGGCGATCGCATTGGCCACACCACCGGTAGGCCCGAGTTCCTTGCGCGCCTAGCTTCACCACTTCGCCCGGCGGGCACCGCCGGGTAGCGCCCCCCTTCGAAGCTGCCGCTTCCGGGTTGTGATCGCGGCCGGGGCCGCTATGAGTCCGGACCGATCCCTCCGGAGCGTCCCATGACCGTCACCATCTGCACCTGGAACATCAATTCGGTCCGCCTGCGCGAGGCGAGCGTGCTGCGGCTCCTGCGCGAGGAGGCGCCGGACGTGCTCTGCCTCCAGGAGATCAAGACCCCGCTCGACAAGTTCCCGCTCGAGGGCTTCGCCGCACTCGGCTATGCCCACGTCGTGGCGCGCGGCCAGAAGGGCTACAACGGCGTGGCGATCCTCTCGCGGCTCCCGATCGAGGACGCCGGCCAGCGCGACTTCTGCGCCAGGGGCGATGCCCGCCACGTGGCTGCCCGGCTGCCCTCCGGCGTCACCCTGCACAACCTCTACATCCCGGCCGGCGGCGACCTGCCCGACCCCGGGGCCAATCCGAAATTCGCCCACAAGCTCGACTTCCTCGCCGAGCTGCGCGACTGGTTCGCCGAGCGCCCCTCCCGCGCGATCCTCGTGGGCGATCTCAACATCGCGCCCCGCGAGGACGACGTCTGGAACCACAAGGCGCTGCTCAAGGTCGTCTCGCACACCCCGGTCGAGGTGGAGGCACTGGAGGCCGCGCGGGCAGCCGGGGCCTGGGTCGACGTGACGCGCAAGGACATCCCCGAGGGCCCGCTCTATTCCTGGTGGTCCTACCGCAGCCCGGACTGGAACGCCGCCGACAAGGGCCGGCGCCTCGACCACGTCTGGGCCAGCCCCGACCTCGCGGCGCGCTCGGGCGGCAGCCGCATCGCCCGGCACGTGCGCGGCTGGGAGCAGCCGAGCGACCACGCGCCGGTCTTCGCGGAATTCGAGGCCTGAGCCCCGTGGTCGAGACCATGATCGAGGCCCGGATCGACGCCGCCGTCGGCCGCATCACCCTGAACGCGCCGCAGAGCCACAACGCGCTCGACCGCGCGGCGATGCGCGATCTCGCGGATCTCCTCGCGGATTGGGCCGGGCGCGAGGATCTGCGCGCCCTCGTCCTGACCGGCCGCGGCAGGAGCTTCTGCGCCGGCGCCTCCCTCGGCGAGGTCGGCGCCGCCGACTGGAGCGAGAACCCGCTGACCCGGCTCTGCGACGCCATCGAGGAATTTCCCGTCCCGGTGCTGGCGGGGTTGAACGGCGGGGTCTACGGCGGCGGCGTCGAGATCGCGCTCGCCTGCGACTTCCGCGTCGGCGTCGAGGGGATGCGGGCCTTCGTGCCCCCGGCCCGGCTCGGCATCCATTACGAGCCCGCCGGCATCGCCCGCGCCCTCGACCGCCTCGGCGCGCAGGCGGCCCGGCGCATGTTCCTGCTCGCCGAGACCTTCGAGGCCGAGGCCCTGCAAGCGATGGGCTTTCTCGACCATCTGGTGGCGCCCGAGGCGCTCGACGCCAGGCTGGCGGAGATGACCGGCGTCCTCACCGGCCTCGCCCCGCTGGCTTTGCGCGGGATGAAGCGCACCATCGTCGAGCTGTCCCGCGGCAATCTCGACGCCGAGGCGGCCCGAAGCCGCATCGCCGCCTGCTTCGCCTCGGCGGACCATGCCGAGGGCCTCGCCGCCCAGCGCGACCGGCGCCCGCCGGTCTTCACCGGCCGCTAGGGCGCGATCCCGTGCGTTCGCCCGGGCGCATCGTCCGGGCGAGGAAGTTCGGACGTGGAACCGTCTTCCGGGGCTCGGCTTCGGAGCCACGGCGTCGGTCGGGCGGAAGGGCCATCGGCATCGACCGGCTCCCCCCGCGCCGCTATTTCGGGGCGGGGATATCCACGACGAAGGTGGTGCCCTCCTGCGCGGTCTCGTCGAGCGTCAGGCTCCCGCCGTGTCCCTTGACCAGCTCCGCCGCGATCACGAGGCCGAGGCCGGTCCCGCCCTGCCGCACCCCGCCGCTGAACGGCCGGAAGAGGTTCTCGCGCGCCTTGGGCGGCAGGCCGGGCCCGGTGTCGGCGACGCGAATCCGCGTCCGCCCGTCCCCTTCCCCGGCGCTGACCGTGACCGAGCCCGCCCGGCCCGAGGCCTCGATCGCCTGCGCGGCGTTGCGCACGAGATTGGTGAGCACCCGGAAGAGCTGGTCGGGATCCGCGCGCGCCGCGAGCCGCCCGGCGATCTCGGCCCGGAAGGCGACGCGGCCCGTGGCGGAAGCCTCGCGCTCGTTCTCCAGCACCTCGCCCACCAGCGGCGCGAGCGGGAAGACCACGATCTCCGGCGCCGGCTCGTCGACCTTGCCGAAGGTGAGCGTGCGCTCGCAGAGGCTGATCGCGCGCGCCAGCGAATTGACGAGCTTGGGCGCGGTCCGCCGCACTGCCGGGTCGCTGCTCGATTCGATGCGGTCGGCGAGCAGCTGCGTGGTGGTGAGCATGTTGCGCAGGTCGTGGCTGATCTTGGCCACCGCCCCGCCGAGCGCCGCGAGCCGCTCCTTCTGCCGCAGGGCGCCGGTCAGGCCGAGCTGCATGTCGCGCAGGGCGGTCTCGGCCTCGACCAGCTCGCGCGAGCCGCGCCCCGGCTGGATGATCCGGCTCGAATCCTCGGGGTTGTCGCGATAGGCGGTCATGTGGTCGATCACCCGCTGGATCGGCCGCACGATGAAGCGCCGCACCGCGAAGAAGAGCAAGGCCGCCGTCGCGACGGAGATCGCCAGCGACAGATAGAGGATCCTGAGCCCGTAGTCGACCATCGCGGCCCTCAGCGGCGCCTCGTAGAGCGTCACCTCGATGCCGCCCTCCATTCCCTGCCGGGTCGTTCCGATGACCCGGATGATCCGGTTTCCGCTGGTGAAATAGGTCTTCACCGCGCCGCGCATCAGCGTCGTGGCCGAGGCGCCGCGAAGATCGAAGGTCTCGTCCACCGACTTCGGCATGGCCGACGACAGGACCAGTTCGCGGACCTCGTCGCGCTGCAACGCGACGTTCAGCACCTCCGCGGTCTGCAGCAGCTCCTGCTCGAGATCGTCGGACACCGCCTCGTCCGGGGTCGCGAGCAGCGCCAGCGCCGCGAGCTGGCCGAGGTCGAGCCGGGTCTCGAGATAATCGACGCGAAACCGCGAGACCGACGGCACGAAGATCAGCACCTCGGCGATCACGACGAAGACGATCGTCAGGCCGAGAAACCGTCCCGAGAGCGTATTGAAGGCCATGCCCGATCCTGAACCCGCGCGCGAGGGACATTATGCACTGGCCCCCGTCCGAACAAGGCGGCTGGCCGGCATGGGCAAGTTTCTGAATCATCCGCAGGAATTGCCGCGCCGGCGAAAGCCCGCGCGGGCGCTGCCCGGCGGTGCCTGGCCTCGGCGGGATGGCGGCACTAGGTGTTCAGTCCCGGCATCTGGTGGATCGGATCGACGATGAATCTGTCCGGC
>NZ_DAIUBO010000011.1:0-34377 GCF_036846665.1 Amaricoccus sp.
GCGGGCGAATTGAGGATGACGAGCCGGGTCCGCGGCGTGATCAGCGCCAGCGTCTCCTCGGCGGAGAAGGCGAAGGCGTTCGCCTCGCGGATCGGGATCGGCACCGGCCGCGCCCCGGTGAACTCGATCATCGAGCGATAGATCGGAAACCCCGGATCGGGATAGAGGATCTCGGCGCCCGGCTCGCCGAACATCAGGATCGCGGCGAACATGGTGACCTTGCCGCCCGGCACGATCAGCACCGAATCGGGGCTGACCTCGGCGGCGAAGCGGCGGTGGAGATCGGCGGCCACCGCCTCGCGCAGCGCGGGGAGCCCCGTGGCGGGCGTATAGCCGTGCTGGCCGTCGCGCAGCGCCCTGACCGCCGCCTCGACGATGTTCTCGGGGGTGGGAAAATCCGGCTGGCCGATGCCGAGATTGATGATGTCGCGGCCCTGCGCGGCGAGCGCCCCGGCGCGGGCGAGCACGGCGAAGGCATTCTCCTCGCCGATCCGGTCGAAGCCTGCAATGGTCTGCATGGCCTGGCTCCCCTCAGGCTTCGAGCTTGACCAGCGCGTGCCGCTTGCGGCCGGCGGAAAGCTTGCGGGGTCCGGCGAGCGCCGCGGCATCGAGGAGCGCGCCCGCATCGGTCAGCGCCACGTCGTCGAGCCGGGCGCCGCCTTCCGCGATCAGCCGCCGCGCCTCCTTGCCGGAGCTCGCGAGCCCCGAGCGCACGAAGAGCTGCACCAGAGTGATGCCGCCCTCGGGCACATCCGCCGGCGCCAGGGTCAGCGTCGGCAGATCCTCGCCGATCCCGCCCTTCTCGAAGACCTCCCGCGCGGTGGCCTCGGCCGCCGTCGCCGCCTCCGCCCCGCGGCAGCGCGCCGTCACCTCGTTGGCCAGGATCACCTTGGCCTCGTTGATCTCCTGGCCGCCCAGCGCGCCGAGCCGGTCGCATTCCGCGACCGGCAGCTCGGTGAACATGCGCAGGAACCTGCCCACGTCGGCATCCGGCACGTTGCGCCACCATTGCCAGAAGTCATAGGCGGACATGGCGTCCTCGTTCAGCCAGACCGCGCCCTCGGCCGACTTCCCCATCTTCTTGCCGTCGGCGCGGGTGACCAGCGGCGTGGTCAGCCCGAAGGCCTCGGCCCCGTCGACCCGGCGGATCAGGTCGGCGCCGGAGACGATGTTGCCCCATTGGTCCGACCCGCCCATCTGCAACGCGCAGCCGTAGCGCCGGTGCAGCTCCAGGAAGTCGTAGGATTGCAGCAGCATGTAGTTGAATTCGATGAAGGACAGCGCCTGCTCCCGGTCGAGCCTCGACTTGACGCTCTCGAAGGCGAGCATGCGGTTGATGGTGAAATGCCGCCCGATGTCGCGCAGGAAATCGATGTAGCGCAGCTCGTCCAGCCAGTCGGCATTGTTGACGCGCATCGCATCGGTCGGCCCCTCGCCGTAATCGACGTATTTCGCGAAGACCTGATGGATGGTGTCGGCATTGGCCTCGATCTGCGCGACCGGCAGGATCCGCCGCATCTCGTCCTTGCCCGAAGGATCGCCGACCTTGGTCGTGCCGCCCCCCATCAGCGTGATCGGCCGGTTCCCGGTCTTCTGCAGCCAGCGCAGCAGCGTGATCTGCACCAGGTTCCCGATATGCAGCGAGGGCGCCGTCAGGTCGAAGCCGATATAGCCGGTGACCGGCCCGGCGCGCAGGCGGTCGTCGAGCCCCTCGAGATCGGTGCAATCGGCGATGAAGCCGCGCGTCGTCATGACGTGGAGGAATTCGCTGCGGGGGCGGAAAGTCATCGGGCGATCCTTTTGCGCGGGACCGCGCCGTTCTATAGCCTGGGCAGGCAGGACGGAAGGGCAGGGATGCGGGCACTCGGGCTGATGTCGGGCACTTCGCTGGACGGGGTCGATGCGGCGGTGGTCGAGACCGACGGCGAGACCATCGCGGCCTTCGGGCTGAGCGCCTTCCGGCCCTATCCGCCCGAGGACCGCGCGACGCTGCGCGCGGCGCTGGGATCCTGGCCGGAGGCGCCGGGGCTCGAGCCGGTCGAGGCCCTGGTGCGCGACGCCCATGCCGCGGCGATCGCCGGCTTCGCCGGGATCGAGGTGGTCGGCTTCCACGGCCAGACCCTCGCCCATGACCCGCATGGACGCGGCACCCACCAGATCGGCCGCGGCGATCTGCTGGCGCGGCAGAGCGGGCGGCCCGTCGTCTGGGACCTCCGCACCGCCGACGTCGCCTCGGGCGGCGAGGGGGCGCCGCTGGTGCCCTTCTTCCACTTCGCCTGCGCCCGGCGGATCGGCGCGGCGGCGCCGCTGGCCTTCCTCAACCTGGGCGGGGTCGGCAACGTCACCTGGGTCGATCCCCGCCGGGCTGCGCCCGAGGCGCCGGGGGCGCTCATCGCCTTCGACACCGGGCCGGGCAATGCGCTGATCGACGATTTCCTGATGCAGCGGCTCGGTCGGAGCTTCGACGACGGCGGCGCGGTGGCGGCGGCCGGCCGGGTGGACAGCCGCCTGCTCGCCGGGCTCGCGGATCATCCCTATCTGCAAAGACCGCCGCCCAAGTCGCTGGACCGGCAGGATTTCCACGGCTTCCTCGACCGGGTGGCGCCGCTTTCCACCGAGGACGGGGCGGCGACGCTCACCGCGCTGACGGCCGCCTGCGTCGCCGCCGCGGCGCGGCATTTTCCCGAACCCGCCGAGCGCTGGCTGATCTGCGGCGGCGGCCGGCGCAACCGCACGCTCATGGCGATGCTGGCCGCGGGCAGCAACGCGCCGGTCGCGGCGGTCGAGACCGTGGGCCTCGACGGCGACATGCTGGAGGCCCAGGCCTTCGGCTTTCTCGCGGTGCGGGTGCTGCGCGGGCTGCCGACCTCGGCGCCGGGCACCACCGGCGTGCGGCTGCCGGTCTGCGGCGGCCGGGTGAGCCGGCCGGAGGGATGAGCATGCTCTGGACCGCCTTGCAGCTCGCCGCGGGGGGCCTGGCCCTGGTGCTCGCCGCCGTGACCCTTCTGCCGCTTTCGGGCCGCAAGGAATGGTGGATCCGGATGTGGGACTTCCCGCGGGCGCAGATCGCGGCGGTGCTGCCGGTGGCGATGGCGCTGGCGCTCACGCTGCCTGCGCCGCTGCGCTGGGGCGCGCTCGCGGCGCTGGCGGCCTGCCTCCTCTACCAGTGCTGGCGGATCCTGCCCTTCACGCCGCTCGCGCGGCGGGAGATGGAATTCGCGACCGAGGCGGCGCCGGACCGGGACGTCCGGCTGCTCGCGGCCAATGTGCTGATGGAGAATGCGCAGCATGCAAAGGTTCGCGCCCTGGTCGCGGACAAGGATCCCGACGTGCTCCTGCTGATGGAGACCGACGCGACCTGGGTCGCGGCGCTGGAGCCGGTGCTGGCCCGCTACCCGACGGTGCTGCGCGAGCCGCGCGACAATTACTACGGGATGGTCTTCGCGACCCGGCTCAGGGCGGCGGAGGCGCGCGTGGTCTACCTGACCACCGACGACACGCCCAGCGTCTATGCCGAGCTTTCGGCGCCCGACGGGGCGCGCTTCCACTTCCTTGGCCTGCATCCGCGGCCGCCGGTGCCGGGCGAGGACACCCACGAGCGCGACGCGCAGATCCTCTATTCCGCGCGATTCGCCCGCAATTCCGACACGCCGGTGGTGACGATGGGCGATTTCAACGATGCGGCCTGGTCGGACACCTCGCAGCGCTTCAAGCATGTGGGCGGCTATCTCGATCCGCGCATCGGCCGCGGTCTCTATGCCAGCTTCGACGCCAGCCATCCGCTGATCCGCTGCCCGATCGACCAGCTCTTCGTCTCCGAAGGCGTGGCGATGATCGCCTTCGGCCGCGGGCCGCAGATCGGGTCGGATCATTTCCCGATGACCGCCACCATCCGCATCGACGCGGCGCTGGCCGCGCGGCTCAACCGGCCGCCGGCGCCGCTGGCCGGTCAGGCACGCGCCGACGTGGAGAAGGGGGTCGCGGCGCATCGCGGCCGGCTGGAAGCGGCGGCGCGCCGGAACGGCGGCCGCGCGCGCTGAACCGCCCGGGGCGGCGGGCCTATTCGCTGGCGGTGTGCAGCGCTTCGGGATCGACGACGATCCAGTTCTTGTCCGCCGTCGCCGCCTGCCCGAGCTCGCCCTGGGCCGCGGCGGATTCGGCGGCCCAGTCCTGGACGGCTTTGGTGTACTTCTCCCGCCGGTTCACCCAGATGCGCAGGCCGCCGGCGTCCACGTCGGTGCCGTTCAGCAGCATGTAGCCGTCCGAGATCGGCGTATCCCCGGCGACGAGCACCGGCCGGCGCCACTGGTCGATCCAGCCGATGATGGTGCCGAGCTTGCCCTCGTACCAGGTCATCGGATTGACCAGATAGGGCGTGAGCTCCAGCCCGGCATTGGCATCGGGATCGTAGGCGCCGTCGCGGATCTGGAAGCGCGAGGTGGTCAGCGCGCCGGTCTCGCGGTCCTTCAGCAGCATGTTCACCCCGAGCACGTTCTCGGGCTTGGCGTTGTAGCCGTATTGGGGATCGCTGGCGACCATGCGCACCAGCTCCTCGCTGGCGGCGGAGACCACATAGACCTCGATGCCGTTCTCCATCAGCCGCGCATAGAGCTCCTGCATGCCCGCGAAGGGCCTGGGCGGGTTGACCGCGTCCTCCACCAACGCCTCTCCATCGTAGTAGCGGACCGGAATCGGCGCCTCGAGCGCCATAAGCTCGTCCACGTAGCCCTTGAGCTCGGCCAGGGTGAAGCCCGAGAAGATCTGGGCGACCCAGGGATAGCAGACCAGATCGTCCACCTCGCACAGCCGGTAGTAATAGCTGAAGAGCGATTCCTCGACGCCCTCGCCGTCCTTGAACGGGATGAGCCGCAGCGACGGATCCATCGTCTCGCGGGTCAGCACGCCCTTCGATTCCATATGGGCGAGGAGCGATTCCTCGAGGTCGAACTGGTAGCTGGTGTTGTCCATGTCGAAGACCGCATAGGCGCCCGAATCGGCATTGGCGGCGATCATCGCCTCGATCGCGGCCGCGGCCTCGGCGGGCCAATGCGTCAGCTCGGCCGCCGCCGCCGGCAGCGGGCAGGCGGCGAAGGCGAGAAAGGCGAGGCGGTGGAAAGGTCTCAGCACGGATGTGTCCCCCGGATCCGATCGCGATCGCGCGAGCCTAGGGGGAAGGCGGCCGCGTCCATGGACCGCAGGCGACCAGGCGTCGGCCGAATGCGGCCATCTCGCCTCAGCGGGCGCGGGCGAGCAGGAGCTGGGCGGCGAAGGCGGCGAAGATGCTGGCGAAGAGCCAGTCCATGGCCCTCGCGATGCGCGGATTGCGACGCATGCCGGCGGCGAAGCGGTCGGCGGCCAGCACGATGATCAGGTTGATGGCGCTGCCGATGAGCACGAAGATCGTGCCGAGCGCGAAGAGCTGCGCCACCGCATGCGGATCGCCGGCGCTGACGAATTGCGGCAGGAAGGTCAGGAAGAAGAGCGCCACCTTCGGGTTGAGGATGTTGATCGCCACCCCCGAGGCCCAGGTGCCGGCGAGGCTGCGCGCGCTGCCGGCCTCCCGCGGCAGCAGGAGCGCCGAGCCGCGCCGGATCGCCTGTGCCGCGAGCCACAGGAGGTAGAGCGCGCCCGCGACCTTCAGCGCCGTGAAGAGCGCCGGGGCCGCGACGATCAGCGCCGAGATGCCGAGCGAGACGAGCAGCGTATGCACCAGGAGCCCGGTCCCGGCGCCCGCGACGGCGGCGAGCCCCGCGGCCCGGCCCTGGGTCAGCGCCCGGCCGAGGAAGAAGGTCATGTCCGGCCCCGGGGTCAGCGCGATCACCACCACCGCGAGGGTGAAGGGCAGCAGGATGGCCGGATCGGGCAGCATCTAGCGCGAGGTCTCGGTCAGCCGCCGGCGCACATAGGCCTCGACGCTGCCGATCATCTCCTCCATGCCCGGATCGAAGAAATGGCTCGCGCCCTCGATCGTCTTGTGGGTGATGGTGATGCCCTTCTGCTGCTTGAGCTTCTCGGCGAGCCCGGCGACATCCGCCGTCGGCACGACGCGATCCGCGCCGCCCGAGATGATCAGCCCCGAGGAGGGGCAGGGGGCGAGGAAGGAAAAATCGTACTGGTTCGCCGGCGGCGCCACCGAGATGAAGCCGGCGATCTCGGGCCGCCGCATCAGGAGCTGCATGCCGATCCAGGCCCCGAAGGAGAAGCCCGCGACCCAGCAGACCTTGGCGTTCGGGTTGAGCGCCTGGAGGTAGTCGAGCGCGGCGGCCGCGTCCGAGAGCTCGCCGATGCCCTGGTCGTATTCGCCCTGGCTGCGGCCCACGCCGCGGAAATTGAAGCGCAGGCAGGTGAAGCCCATGCCGTGAAAGGCATAATGCAGGTTGTAGACGACCTTGTTGTTCATCGTGCCCCCATAGAGCGGGTGGGGGTGCAGGATGATGGCGATCGGCGCGTCCTTTGACTTCTGCGGGTGGTAGCGCCCCTCGAGGCGACCGTCGGGACCGGGGAAGATCACCTCGGGCATGGGACGGAACTCCTGGCGGAACGGCGACGCGAAACTTGACGGTGTCGCGCGCCCACCCTAGAGGAACCCTGGTAAGGATGCGGTGCGACCCCAAGCGCACCCCTGTAAAGGGTCAGGGCCGCGAGCGTCAACACTTCCTTGGTCCGGTGGAGACGCGCGACATGAAACTCAGCACCAAGGGGCGATACGCGATGATCGCCCTGACAGATCTCGCCGGGCACGGCCCCGACAGGCTGGTGTCGCTCTCCGAGATCGCCGAACGCCAGAACATCAGCCTCGCCTATCTCGAACAGCTCTTCGTCAAGCTGCGCCGGGCGGAGATCGTGGATTCGGTGCGCGGCCCCGGCGGCGGCTACCGGCTCGCGCGGCCGGTGGAGCAGATCCGCATCGCCGACATCCTCGCGGCGGTGGACGAGACCATGGATGCGCTGAGCCGCGGGGCGGGCGCCTCGGGCGCTGCGAGCGGCACGCTCGAGCAGCAGCTGGCGGACAAGCTCTGGGAGCAATTGTCGGCCAATGTCTACGTGCTCCTGCACCAGACGCGGCTCGGCGACGTGGTGGGCAACCAGCTCGCGCCCTGTCCCGCCGTGCCGGCCTTCGTCGCGGTGGTCGACGACACCGACAAGGCGGCGCCGTGACCGGGACGCGGGCCTATCTCGACTGGAACGCCGGCGCGCCGCTGCGGCCGGAGGCGCGGGCGGCCATGCTGGCGGCGCTCGAAATCTCCGGCAATCCCTCCTCGGTCCATGCCGAGGGGCGGGCCGCGCGGGCCTTGGTGGAACGCGCGCGCGCGCAGGTCGCCGAGGCGCTCGGGGTCGGGTCGGGGCGCGTCGTCTTCACCTCCGGCGCCTCGGAAGCGGCGGCGCTGGGGCTCGCGGGGCGGGGTCTCGTCGGCGCCGGGATCGAGCATGATTGCGTGGCCGGATGGATCGATCCGGTCCTGCCGGTCGATCGCTCGGGGCGCGTCGCGGTCACCGATCCCGGCCGCACGGCCTTGCAGGCCGCCAATTCCGAGACGGGGATCCTGCAGGAGACGCCGCCGGGCCTCGGCTTCGTCGACGCGGTCCAGATCGCCGGCAAGCTGCCCTATGCCTTCGAATGGAGCGGCGCGGCGATGGCCATCGTCTCGGCGCACAAGCTCGGCGGGCCGAAGGGCGTCGGCGCGCTCCTGCTCGCGCCCGGCGCGGAGCCATCGCGGCTGATCCGCGGTGGCGGTCAGGAGGAAGGCCTGCGCGCCGGCACCGAGAACGTCGCCGGCATCGCGGGCTTCGGCGCCGCCTGCGCGGCAGCGGTGGCGGAGGTGGCCGACGGAACCTGGGAAGGCGTCGCCGCCCTGCGGAATAAAATGGAGGCGGCACTGGAAGCCGGCGCACAAGCGACTATTTTTGTCGGGAAGGACGCGGCACGATTGCCGAACACGTCCTGCATCGTCGTGCCGGGCTGGAAGGGCGAGACGCAGGTGATGCAGATGGATCTGGCCGGATTCGCGATCTCCGCCGGATCGGCCTGTTCGAGCGGCAAGGTGCGCGCGAGCCGGGTTCTGCGGGCGATGGGCCTCTCCGGGGAGGCCGCCGGCAGCGCGATCCGGGTATCGCTGGGGCCGGCGACGAGCGAGGCCGAGGTCTTCGCCTTCGTGGCGGCCTGGGAGAAATGCCATCGCCGCATGCGGCGCGGGGCCGCTGCAGCGGCATGACGGACGGGAAAGAGGCAAGGATGGCTGGTTTGGACAAGATCGCCGCATCAGAGGTGCGCGAGGGGGTCGACCGCGAAACGGTCGAAACCGTGCGCTCGGTGGGCGAGCGCTACAAATACGGCTTCACCTCGGACATCGACACGGAATACGCCCCCAAGGGGCTGAACGAGGACATCGTCCGGCTGATCTCGGAGAAGAACGGCGAGCCGGAGTGGCTGACCGAATGGCGGCTGAAGGCCTATCGCCGCTGGATCGGGCTCGAGGAGCCGACCTGGGCGATGATCCACCATCCGGAGATCGACTTTCAGGACCAGTATTACTACGCGCGGCCGCGGAGCATGGCGGCCAGGCCGAAGTCGCTCGACGACGTCGATCCCGAGCTGCTCGCCACCTATGCCAAGCTCGGCATCCCGCTCAAGGAACAGATGATCCTCGCGGGCGTCGAGGGCGCGGGCGCGGTGCCGGCCGAGGGCCGCAAGGTCGCGGTGGACGCGGTCTTCGACAGCGTTTCGGTGGGGACGACCTTCAAGGCCGAGCTCGCGAGGGCCGGCGTGATCTTCTGCCCGATCTCGGAAGCCGTGCGCGAGCATCCCGAGCTGGTGCGGAAGTATCTCGGCACGGTGGTGCCGATCAGCGACAATTTCTATTCGACCCTGAACTCCGCGGTCTTCTCCGACGGCTCCTTCGTCTACGTGCCGCCGGGCGTGCGCTGCCCGATGGAGCTCTCGACCTATTTCCGCATCAATGCCGAGAACACCGGCCAGTTCGAGCGCACGCTGATCATCGCCGACAAGGGCTCCTACGTGAGCTATCTCGAAGGCTGTACCGCCCCGAAACGTGACGAGAACCAGCTTCATGCCGCCGTGGTCGAGATCGTGGCGCTGGAGGATGCGGAGGTGAAATACTCCACCGTACAGAACTGGTATCCGGGCGACGAGAACGGCAAGGGCGGCATCTACAACTTCGTCACCAAGCGTGCCGATTGCCGCGGCGACCGCTCCAAGGTGATGTGGACGCAGGTGGAGACCGGCTCGGCGATCACCTGGAAATACCCCTCCTGCATCCTGCGCGGCGAGGGCAGCCAGGGCGAGTTCTATTCCATCGCCATCGCCAACAACCACCAGCAGGCCGACACCGGCACCAAGATGCTGCATCTGGGCAAGAATACCCGCTCGCGCATCGTCTCGAAGGGGATCAGCGCCGGCAAGGCGCAGAACACCTATCGCGGGCTCGTCTCGGTGCATCCCAAGGCGAAGAACAGCCGCAACTACACCCAGTGCGACAGCCTGCTGATCGGCGGCACCTGCGGCGCGCATACGGTTCCCTATATCGAGGTGAAGAACAATTCCTCCCGGGTCGAGCACGAGGCGACCACCTCGAAGGTCGATGAGGACCAGCTCTTCTACTGCCGCTCCCGCGGCATGGACGAGGAGGAGGCGGTGGCGCTCGTGGTCAACGGCTTCTGCCGCGAGGTGCTGCAAGCCCTGCCGATGGAATTCGCCATGGAGGCGCAGAAGCTCGTCGCGATCAGCCTCGAAGGCTCGGTGGGCTGAGGCCGGGGCCATGGCGGGCTTCCTGCGCAAGGTGGTCGATGCGATGGTGCTGGCATGACAATGACTCGGAGGGAAGGACGATGACGAAGACGCAGGAGATGCTCGGAAGGATAGGGTCCGATATGGGCAAGGCACGGGGCGTGTCGGGGGAGGACATGCTGATCGCGGGGCTCGTCGCGGCGCCCTTCACGACGGCCTTCGCGATCTGGCTGAGCCAGCTGACCTGGTGGCCCAATGCGATGATCATCCTGATCTGGCTGGCCGTGCAGATCCTCGGTACGTTCTGGGTGGCGGGCCATGTCCGCGAGGATGCCGATGACACGGCCGCAGGTGCGGGGGGCGAGGCGGCCTGATGCCGTTTCTCGGTGCCACGATCATCGCGGGGGCGGTGTTCTTCGTGCTGAACTTCCTGTCCAGCCTGCTCCTGGGCGGCCCGAACGTCACAACGCTCAACGCCTTCGTCGAGGCGCTGATCAAGACGGCGGTCTTCGCGACCGTCTTCCACTACGCGCACAACTGGATCGCCCGGCTCTTCGGCTGGTACAGGACCGACGATCCGGATGCCGCGCATCTCTTCGACCGCAACCCGGCGCTCGACGCGGAACGTGCGGCGCGCAGCGGGAGATAGGGCGCGGACAATCTGGAGTTTCACGAGGAATACCATGCTGAACGTAGAGAATCTTCATGTCCGGTTGGAAGAGGAGGACAAGGCGATCCTCAAGGGCGTGACGCTGTCCGTCGGCGCCGGGGAGGTCCATGCGGTCATGGGGCCGAACGGCTCGGGCAAGTCGACGCTCTCCTATGTGCTGGCCGGCCGCGACGGCTATGCGGTGACCGAGGGCAGCGCCGCGCTCGACGACCTCGACCTGCTCGGGCTCGAGCCGGAGGAGCGGGCGGCGGCGGGGCTCTTCCTCGCCTTCCAGTATCCCGTGGAGATCCCCGGGGTCGGCAACATGACCTTCCTGCGCACGGCGCTCAACGCCCAGCGCAAGGCGCGCGGCGAGGACGAGGTCAATGCCGCCGATTTCCTGCGGCTGGTGCGCGAGAAGGCGCGCACGCTCAACATCGACGCCGAGATGCTGAAGCGGCCGATCAACGTCGGCTTCTCCGGCGGCGAGAAGAAGCGCAACGAGATCCTGCAGATGGCGGTGCTGGAGCCGCGCATGTGCATCCTCGACGAGACCGATTCCGGCCTCGACGTCGACGCGATGAAGCTGGTGGCCGAAGGCGTCAACGCGCTGCGCGGCCCGGAGCGCTCCTTCCTCGTCATCACCCATTACCAGCGGCTGCTCGACCACATCCGCCCCGACGTGGTGCATATCATGGCCGACGGCCAGATCGTGGCGACCGGCGGACCGGAACTGGCGCTCGAGGTCGAGACCAACGGCTATGCCGATCTGCTGAAGTCGGTGGCCTGAGATGGCGGCTCCTGCACCGAGGCCCGAGGCGGGCGGCCTGCTCGACGCCTGGCCGGCGCCCGAGGGCGAGGCCGGCTGGGCGGCCGCGGCGCGGCGCCGGGCCGCCGAGCGGCTCCTGGCCCGCGGCGCGCCGGGGCGGCGCGACGAATACTGGCGCTTCACCAATCCCGCGAACCTGCTGGCGCTGCCGGCGGCTCCCGCGGAGGTGCTGGCGGAGGATGCCACGCCGATCTTCGAGGCGATCGACCGGCTGCGGCTGGTCTTCGTCGACGGGGTCTTCGCGCCGGAGCTCTCGGATGCGCCCGAGCTCGACGGCGTGGAGATCGAGCCGCTGGCGAGCGCGCTCGCCAAGGACATCCACTGGGCGCGCGAGGCCTTCGGCGCGCTGGAGGCGCGCGGGCAGGAGCCGGTCGACCGTCCTTTCGCCACGCTCAACACGGCGCGGGCGCGGGAGGGAATTGCGATCCGGGTGACCGGCCGCGCGGCGCGGCCGGTGAGCCTCGTCTACCTGCGCCGCGACGCGGGCGCCGACGTGCAGGTCCGCCATGTCCTGCGGCTGGAGGCGGGCGCCGATCTGACGCTGATCGAGACCGGGGCCGGGGCGGCGCGCTTCAACCAGGTGCTGGAGGCCGAGATCGGCGAGGGCGCGGCGCTGCATCATGTCCGAACCCAGGGCCGCGACCACGACCGGCGGGCGGCGACGGCGCTCTTCGCGCGGCTGGGGCCGGCGGCGACCTTCAAGTCCTTCACTCTGACGCTGAACGGGCGGCTGACCCGCAACGAGGCGGTCATCGAATTCGCCGGCGACGACGCGGTGGCGCATGTGGCCGGGGCCTGCGTGGGCGACGGCGACTTCCATCACGACGACACCGTCTTCATCAGCCATGGCGCGCTCGGCTGCGAGAGCCGGCAGGTCTTCAAGAAGGTGCTGCGCGCCGGTGCGGTCGGGGTGTTCCAGGGCAAGATCCTCGTGCGGCCGGTTGCCCAGAAAACCGACGGCTACCAGATCAGCCAGGCGCTGCTGCTCGACGACGACAGCCAGTTCCTCGCCAAGCCCGAGCTCGAGATCTACGCCGACGACGTCGCCTGCTCGCACGGCTCGACCTGCGGCGCGGTGGACGAGCACATGCTCTTCTACCTGACCTCGCGCGGGATCCCGCGTGCCGAGGCGGAGGAGTTGCTGGTGCTGGCCTTCCTCGACGAGGCGATCGCCGAGATCGAGGACGCGCGCATCGCCGCCGGCATGCGCGAGCGGCTGGCGGCCTGGCTGGCGCGGCGCCGGGGCTGAGGCGATGTCGGAGGGCCTCGTCCGGGCGATGGCGGGTGCCTATCGCGACCCGCGCGGCGCCATGGCCCGGCAGGTCGCCCGGGGCCTGAGCGAATCGCGGGCGCTCTTCCACCTGATGCTGGCGGCGGCGCTCTTCTGGGTGGCGAGCCTGCCGCGCGCGGTCGAGACGGCGCGCGGCCTCGACATCGCCGATCCCGTCGAGGGGGCGGTGGCCGCGCATCTCTTCGCCTATCTCGCCCTCGGGCCGCTGCTCGGCTACGGGCTGGCGGCGCTGGTGCATCTGGTGGCGCGCGCGCTCGGCGGGCGGGGCGGCTTTCTCGGCGCGCGCTCGGCGCTCTTCTGGGCCGCGCTGCTCGGGGCGCCGCTGGCGCTCGGCATCGCCGCGCTCGGGGCGGTGGCGGCCTCGGCGGGCGGCGCCGGCCGGTTGCCCTGGCTGGCGCTTCCGGGTTATGCGGCGCTGGGATACTGGCTGTGGCTCTTCGCCGCATCGATCGCCGAGGCCGAGGGCTTCCCGCGGACCCGCCGGGTCGCGGCCGTGGTGGCGCTGGTCTTCTGCGGCTTCGCGGCGCTCCTGGCGCTCCTTTCCGGCGGAGCGGCGCTTGCAGGGTGAATTCGACAGGGCGGGCGGCAAGCGCCCCGCGAAGGGACCGGTGACGCCGATGTTTCGCCAGCTGATGCTCGACACGCTGCTGCGCCCGCGCATCGCCGCCCGCGCGGTGCTTGATCTCGGGCTGGCGCCGGGGCCGCTCATGCAGGCTGCCGTGGCGGTGACCTGCCTCGGCATGGTGCTGAGCTATGCCGCGGCGCGGCTGACGGTGGGCGGCGTCGATGCGGTGACGGCGGCGATCCTCTACGACCCGCTGCTCGGCGCGGCGATGCAGCTCGGCATGCTGGCCTTCGCCGTGGTGGCGACGGCGCTGGTCGGGCGGCAGTTCGGGGGCCGGGGCGACATCACCGGCGCCCTGGCGGTGATCGTGTGGCTGAACGTCGTGCTGCTCGCGCTCCAGCTGGTGCAGATCGCGGCGCTGCTGGTGATGCCGCCGCTCGCCTCGCTCTTGGCGGTGGCGACGCTCGTCTGGCTCATATGGGCCTTCGCCTGTTTCGTGACCGAGCTGCACGGCTTTTCCAACCCGCTGAAGGTGCTCGGCGGCGTGATCGCCTGCATGATCGTGCTCTTTTTCGGACTGACGGTGCTGGTCGCCATGCTCGGCCTCGCACCACAGGGAGGTGGCTGATGTATGACGTCGAGGCGGTGCGCCGCGATTTCCCGATCCTCGGGCGCGAGGTGCACGGGCGGCCGCTCGTCTATCTCGACAACGGCGCTTCGGCCCAGAAGCCCCGGGCGGTGATCCAGGCGATCACCGAAGCCTATGCGATGGACTACGCCAACGTGCATCGCGGCCTGCATTACCTCTCGAGCGTCGCCACGGAGAAATACGAGGCCGTGCGCGGCAAGGTGCAGCGCTTCCTCGGCGCCGCCCGGGAGGAGGAGATCGTCTTCACCACCGGCTCGACCATGGGGATCAACATGGTCTCCTACGCCTGGGCGGCGCCGCGGTTCGAGCCCGGGGACGAGATCGTGCTGAGCGTGATGGAGCATCACGCCAATGTCGTGCCCTGGCATTTCCTGCGCGAGCGCCAGGGCGCGGTGCTGAAATGGGTGGAGGCCGAGCCGGACGGCTCGCTCGACCCGCAGCGGGTCATCGACGCGATCGGGCCGCGCACGCGGCTGGTGGCGATCACCCATATGTCGAACGTGCTCGGCACCGTGGTCGACGTGAAGGCGATCTGCGCCGCGGCGCGGGAGCGCGGCGTCGCGGTGCTCGTCGACGGCAGCCAGGCGGCGGTGCACATGGCCGTGGACGTCGCCGATCTCGGCTGCGACTTCTACGCGATCACCGGCCACAAGCTCTACGGGCCGACGGCCTCGGGCGCGCTCTACATCCGCAGGGAGCGGGCGGCGGAGATGCGGCCCTTCCTCGGCGGCGGCGACATGATCCGCGAGGTCACCCGCGAGGCGGTGAGCTACGCCGATGCGCCGCTGAAGTTCGAGGCCGGCACCCCGGGCATCGTCCAGACCATCGGCCTGGGCGTCGCGCTCGACTACATGACCGCGCTCGGGCTCGACAACATCGCGGCCCACGAGGGTGCCCTGCGCGATTATGCGCGGGCGCGGTTCGCGGGGCTGAACTGGCTGCAGATCCAGGGCGACGCGCCCGGCAAGGGGGCGATCTTCTCCTTCACCATCGAGGGCCCGGCGCACGCGCACGACATCTCCACCGTCGTTGACCGCAAGGGCGTGGCGGTCCGGGCCGGGCATCACTGCGCCCAGCCGCTGATGGCGCATCTCGGCCTGACCGCGACCTGTCGGGCATCCTTCGGGCTCTACAACACGCAAGGCGAGGTCGACGTGCTGGTCGAGGCGCTGGAGACCTGCCACGACCTCTTTTCCTGAAGCCCGGCGCGGCGCCGGCCGGGCTCACGCGCCGGCGCCGCCGCCCGTCGCCGAGGAGGTGATCTCCCCGTCGCGCGACAGCAGGATGGCGATCGGGCGGGTACGGGCGAATTCTGAGAGCACGATCACGAGGATCGCGGTGATCGGCACCGAGAGGATGGCGCCGGGCAGGCCCCACATGGCGCTCCAGACCACGAGGCTCACCAGGATCACGAAGGGGCTGAGATTGAGGGAATTGCCCATCAGATAGGGCTCGAGGAAGTTCCCCACGAAGATCTGCGCCCCGGTCAGCGCCGCGGTCACCGCGAGCACCGGGCCGAACGCGCCGAACTGCACGACGGCGAGCGCGACCGGGAAGGTGACGCCGAGGAAGGACCCCACATAGGGAATGTAGTTGAAGAGCCCGATCAGCAGCGCCCAGAAGCCCGCGAACTCGATGCCGGCGATGCGCATGATCGTATAGGAGAGCAGGCCGAGGAACACGTTGATGGCGGTCTTGATCGCGAGATAGGTACCGATGCGCCGGTTGATGGCCGCGATCAGCGTGCGGAGATGCGCGACCCGTGCCGGATCGTCCGAGAGCCGTCCCACCTTCTTGTCGAAGGCGCCCTTCTCCGTGAGCAGGAAGCCCGCATAGATGACCACGACCGAGAAGGTCGCGACGATCGAGGCGAGCGAGGCCGCGACCGTTCCCATCGCGCGCTGCAGGTTGATCTGCGAGAGCACGTCCTGCCGCAGGGTCTCCCAGGTGGGTTCGGTCTCGATCTTGAGCAGATCCGCGCCGGCCTGGATCGCCGCGAGCAGGCGCTGCTGGTAATCCGGCGCGCGCGCCGCGACCTCGCCGATATTGGCGAGGATGAGCGAGATGATCCCGAAGAGCGCCAGGCCGATCAGGACGACCGCCGCCACATGACGGATCGTCTCCGGGATGCGGGCGCCGACCCCGGGCAGCCGGCCGATCAGGTCGGCCAGCCCGAGCACGATATAGGCGACGATGAAACCCGCCACCACCGGCAGGATCACCCCGCGCCCCTCCACGAGAACCCAGCCGAGCATGATCGCGAAGAGGAGCCCGAGCACCAGATCGCGAAACGGGTCGTTCATGCGGCGCTCCCAGCCTCCGGTCGCGCGAAGCTCTAGCACGCACCCCGGGGCGGCGAAATCCCGGTCAGGCGCAGACGCTGCGGATCGCCGCGATGTTGCGGCGGTAGGCCTCCGGGGTCCCGCCGCGGAAGACCGCCGACCCGGCCACCAGCACGTCGGCGCCGGCCTCCACCGCCAGCGGCGCGGTCTCGGGCGTGATGCCGCCATCGACCTGGAGCCAGACGGGGCGGTCGCCGATCATCGCGCGCAGGCGGCGGATCTTCGGCAGCTGCGAATGCAGGAAGGACTGGCCGCCGAAGCCCGGATTGACGGTCATCGCCAGGATCAGGTCGCAGCGATCGAGCACGTATTCCACCGCCTGGGGCGGCGTCGCCGGCGTGAGCGAGACGCCGGCCCTGGCGCCGAGCTCGCGGATCCGCGCGAGGCTGCGGTCGAGATGCGGGCCCGCCTCGGCATGGATCGTCACGACATCGGCGCCGGCGCGCACGAAATCCTCCAGATAGGGATCGGCCGGCGCGATCATCAGATGCACGTCCATCACCGTGCCGACATGCGGCCGGATCGCCGCCGCCACATTGGGGCCGATGGTGATGTTGGGCACGAAATGCCCGTCCATCACGTCCACATGCACCCAATCCGCCCCCGCGGCCTCGACGGCGCGCACCTCCTCGCCGAGCCGGGCGAAATCCGCGCTCAGGATCGAGGGCGCGATCTTCACCGCGCGGTCGAAATCGGGCGCGCTCATCGCAGGCGGCGGATCAGGCTGGAAGTGTCCCAGCGCCGGCCGCCCATGCCCTGGACGTCCTTGTAGAACTGGTCGACCAGCGCGGTCACCGGCAGGGCGGCGCCATTGGCATCCGCCTCTGCCAGGCAGATGGCGAGATCCTTGCGCATCCAGTCGACGGCGAAGCCGAAGTCGAACCTGTCCTCGAGCATGCTGGCGCCGCGGTTCTCCATCTGCCAGGATCCGGCGGCGCCCTTGGAGATGACGTCGAGCACCGCCTGCCCGTCGAGCCCGGCCTTCTGCGCGAAGGCGAGCCCCTCCGAGAGGCCCTGGAGCAGCCCCGCGATGCAGATCTGGTTGACCATCTTGGTCAGCTGGCCCGCGCCGACCCCGCCCATCAACCGGCAGGACCGGGCATAGGCGGCGATCACCGGCTCGACCCGGCCGTAGGGCTCCGCCTCGCCGCCGCACATCACCGTCAGCGTGCCGTTCTCCGCACCCGCCTGGCCGCCGGAAACCGGCGCGTCGATGAAATGCGCGCCGTGGTCCCGGGCCGCCCGGTGCAATTCCCGCGCCACCGCGGCCGAGGCGGTGGTGTGGTCGACGAAGACCGCGCCCTTCGCGATGCCTTCGAAGGCGCCGGCCTCGCCGGTGGTGACGCTGCGCAGGTCGTCGTCGTTGCCGACGCAGGCGAAGACGATTTCGGCGCCCTGCGCGGCCTCGGCGGGGGTCGCGGCCCAGGAATTGCCGTGCTGCGCCACCCAGGCGTCGGCGCGCGCGGCGGTGCGGTTGTAGATCGTCACCGCATGCCCCCTGGCGGCGAGATGCCCGGCCATCGGATAGCCCATCACGCCCAGACCGATGAAAGCGACGCGCGCCATGACGACCTCGTGTTCCCTGCCAAGTTGTATCGTTCCATGTGGCCTGCTATCGGAGCGGGGTCAACCCGACAGCAAAAGGGCACGACCGCATGGGATTCCTGTTCCGTTGGCTCATGCGGGTCTTCGTGGCGATGCTGATGCTGGCGGTCCTGGCGGCCGGCCTGGTGTACTACCTCGCAAGGCAATCGCTACCCGATTACGACCACAGCTACGTGCTCGACGGGCCATCGGGCGAGATCGAGATCGTGCGCGACCTGCACGCCGTCCCGCATATCCTGGCAAAGGAGGATTCGGACGCCTTCTTCGGCCTCGGCTTCGTGCATGCCCAGGACCGGCTCTGGCAGATGACGCTCCTGCGGCGCACGGCGCAGGGAAGGCTGAGCGAGGTCTTCGGGGAGGATACCGTGGAGATCGACACGCTGATGCGCGCGCTCGACCTCTACGGCCTGTCGCGCGAGGCGGTGGCCGAGCAGAGCGCGGCGACGCTGGCCGCGCTCGAGGCCTATTCCGCCGGGGTCAACGCCTGGCTCAAGGTGGTGCAGGAACAGGCGCTGGGACGGGGCGCGCCGGAGCTCTTCCTCTTCGATGCGCGCATCCAGCCCTGGATTCCCGCGGATTCGATCGCGGTCCTGAAGCTGCTCGCGCTCGACCTGACCGACAAGGCGGCGCGCGAGGCGCTGCGGGCGCGGCTCTCGCTGGTCCTGCCCGAGGAGCGGCTGCGCGACCTGATGCCCGAAGCGCCGAACCCGCCGGTCATGGGCCTGCCCGAGTTCTCGCAGATGTTCCCCGGCGTCGCGCCGCAGCCCGTGAAGCTCGCCGCGCGCCACCCCCTCGACCCGGTGCCCCGGCCCGGCTTCGGCGGCGGCTCCAACGCCTTCGCGGCGGCGGGATCGCGCACGGGCAGCGGCGCCTCGCTGCTCGCCACCGACCCGCATCTCGGCCTGACCGCGCCCTCGATCTGGCTGCTCGCGCGCATGGATCTCGCCGAGGGCCCGGTGATGGGCGCAACCATTCCGGGCATTCCTGCCGTGCTGATCGGCCGCAACGCCGATCTCGGCTGGGGGCTGACCTCGAGCTATCTCGACGACCAGGACATCTATATCGAGAAGCTCAATCCCGAGGATCCGGACCAGTATCTGACGCCGGCCGGCTGGCAGGACTTCGAGACCCGCGAGACGGTGATCGCGGTGCGCGACGCCCCCTCCCGGACCCTCCGCCTCGAGCGGACGCGGCACGGGCCCGTGATCCCGCCGCCGCATTTCGGCGCGGCCGAGGTGACGCCGCCGGGGCATGTGGCGAGCCTCGCCTGGACCGGGCTGACCGCCGAGGACCGCTCCATCGGCGCCGGCATCGCGCTGATGCGGGCGCATTCCATCCGCGAGGCGCGCAAGGCGGCCGAGGAGATCGTGGCGCCCTCCCTGAACCTGACCCTGGCCGACCACGACACGGTCGCGCTCCAGATGGCGGGCGCGGCGCCGCGGCGGCAGGCCGCGCATTCGAGCCAGGGCCGCATCCCGGCGCCGGGATGGCTCGCGGTCAACGACTGGCAGGGCTTCCGGCCGTTTTCGGAGAATCCCTGGATCGTCAATCCGCCGAGCGGGATCGTGGTCAATACCAACAACCGGCTGACCGACGCGGTCTTTCCCGACAACCTCAGCTTCGACTGGGGCGACAGCTACCGCATCGCGCGGGCGAGCTGGCTGCTCGGGGCGCGGGACTACCACTCGCTGGAGAGCTTCATCGAGATCCAGACCGACACCGTCTCGGAGGCCGCCCGCGTGCTCTTGCCGCTGATCGCGCGCGACCTCTGGTACTCGGGCGAGCCAGCGGCCGAGGGCACGCGCGAACGCCAGCGGCAGATCGCGCTGGAGCGCCTCGCCGAATGGAACGGCGCGATGTCCGAGCATGCGCCCGAGCCGCTGATCTACGCCGCCTGGGTCCGCGCGCTGCAGCGCCGGCTGGCGATCGACGAGCTCGGCGGGCTGGTGGCGCTGGTGCCGGTGCCCGACATCGTCTTCCTCGAACGGGTGTTCCGCAACACCGACGGCGCCGGCGCCTGGTGCGACATCGTGCAGAGCAGCGAGACCGAGACCTGTGCCGAGATGGCGCGCCGCGCGCTCGACGACGCGCTGATCGAGCTCGAGGCGGATTTCGGCCCGCGGCTCGAAAGCTGGCGCTGGGGCGACGCGCATCAGGCGCTCCACCGGCACCAGACCCTTGGCAGCATCCCGGTGCTCAATCTGCTGGCCAACATCCGCCAGAGCACGCCGGGCGGCGACAACACGCTGATGCAGGGCGGCATGCCGGCGAGCGGCCCGGAGCCCTATCTCGAGGTCCACGGCGCCGGGTTCCGCGCCGTCTACGATTTCGGCGATCCCGATTCGAGCGTCTTCATCATCGCGACCGGCCAGAGCGGCCATCTGCTGTCGCGATTCTACGACGATCTCGCCATGCTCTGGCGACGGTCGGAATACATTCCCATGTCGCTCGACGCCGATCTCGCGCGGGCCGGCGCGGTCGGCGTGACGCGGATCACGCCGGCCAGCTAGGCGGCAGGCGCCGTCGGGGGCGGTCGCGACCCCCGACGGGCGGTCAGTCCGGCAGTCTCCGGTCGTACTCGTCCCTCAGCCGCGTCCAGCCGTCCCAGAAGGGCTCCGGCTCCCGGCCCGAAAGCCGCGCCGCGAGGATATCCAGATGCGCGTGCCAGCCGGCCCCGATCATCAGCCGCATCGGACGCTGGGCAATGCGGCGGTGGACGAGCGTGAGCAGGACCTCTTCGCCCCTCGGCTCCAGCTCGAACGACACGTCGCCGGTGCCGTCCCAGGAAATGGCGAGCCTGCGGGGCGGGTCCAGCTCGGTGATCCGGCTGATCATCCGGTGCTCGCCGGAGAAGCCGTCCGGGCGGCTTCCCGGCGGGTCGGTCAGTTCGTCGTTGCGCCAGACCAGCTCCACCGGTGCGCCGACATCCATGGCCATTTCGCCCGACGCCAGCCACTGCCGCCGCAGGTCGCTGTCGGTGAGATAGGCCCAGACGCGCTCGATCGGGCCGGGGAGCAGACGCTCCAGTTTCAGCGTGGCCGGTTCGGTCAGCACGCCATAGGCGTCCAGGCCTGCAAGTTCGGTCATGTGTCGTCTCCTTCCTGGGATGCGGGAATCGTGCCCTTCTCTTCTCGGAGCAGGCGTTCGAGCTCGTCCAGACGACCCGTCCAGAAGGTCTCGTAGAAGCTCAGCCAGCGATGGGCGCTGGCGAGCGGACCGGGATCGAGGTGGCAGAGATGGGTATTGCCCCGCACCTCGCGTCGGATCAGTCCGGCCTTCTCGAGCACCTTGATGTGCTTCGAGGCGGCGGCGAGCGACATCGCGAACGGTTCCGCAAGCTGGCCGACCGGCTTCGGCCCGCCAGCGAGGTCGTGGAGCATCCGCCGTCGCGTGGCGCTTCCGAGCGCCTGGAACACGTCGTCGATCTGACGGGCCATCAATTCAACCATATGGTTTAATTGCACGCCAAGCCGATCTAGTCAACCGATTCGTTGAATAGCTGGTTCGTCAGACCGAGGTCGCCGAATCGAATCCCCTGCGCGAGGCCGATGGCTCGGCCTTTCGGCCGCGCCGGCGGGAACGGTGCCGCTGTTCCGTCCGGACCGTTCAGCGAATGATGCGGCTGTACTTCGCGCCTACGAGGCTGGCGTCGGCGATCAGGCCGCGCTGGCCCCAGACCACTTCCTGGATCGGCCGGTTGATCTGGCCCGAGGAGAGGCCGGCGGCGACGCCGCGCCGGGGCAGGGCGACCGCGGCGTCGACGCCGAGCTCCCATCCGTCGGCGACGCGGAAGCCCTGCAACGCATCCGCCGTGAGGAAGAACAGCGCCTGGTTGAACTCCTGGGCGCCGAAGGTGAAGCCGAAGCCCGCGAGGCTCATGGAATAATACTCCACGATCGCCGGGCCGATCAGCAGCGCGCCCTCGCCATAGGCGCCGCTGACCCAGAACCCGAGCTTGCGGATGCGCGGGATCACGAGGATGCCCTCGGACCGCGCGCCGAGCTCCGCCGTGCCGGGAACGGTGGCATAGAGCTGGTCGAGCGCCGCCTGGACATTGGCGTCGATCGCCTGGGCCGGGGTCTCGGTCAAGCCGGTCGGATGCGAGGTGCAGGCCGCGAGGCCCGCGCCGGTTGCCGCGAGAAACGTGCGTCGGGTCCAGTCGGACATGGACGTCTCCTTCAATCTTGCTCGGGTTCTGCCTGGTGGCGGTTTCTGGGCGTGTATTCGCGCAGACGTTAACACATGTTGATAAGGAGAGAAAAGCGCCCACCAGATGTCGCGCAAGGAGATCGCATCTTCAGCCCATTGTTCCCTGTACAACGGTCCCGCCCAAAAATGAGGGCAGCGTCCGGCCCGGCCGCTGCTCGCGCTTCCGCCCGTCGCGGTCTTCAGGATCGCCGGGCAGGATCCGCTCGCTCGCCGTCCGGTCCTCCCGACGGCGGAATCGGCCCTTCTCGTCGCCGTCGTCTGGCTGCCCGGCCGGCAGAAGCGGTCCTCGTCGCCTTCGCGCCGGTCCTGGTCCAGGGCACGATCGCGATCGCCGAGGCGGAAACCCCGAGGGCGCGGCGACCGGGCCCGCCCCGAATGGCGCTACCCGGACCCCGTGAGCCCGCGCGCGCGGCGCCGCGCTCAGCCGGCGGCTCGGTCCCGGAGCAGCCTGGCTGCCCGCGCCGCGTGATAGCTCAGGATGCCGTCGCAGCCGGCCCGCCGGAAGGCGATCAGGCTCTCCATCATGGCGCGCTCGCCGTCGATCCAGCCCTTGGCGGCGGCGGCCTCGATCATCGCGTATTCGCCGGAGACCTGATAGGCGAAGGTCGGCACCCCGAACTCGGCCTTCACCCGGGTGCAGATGTCGAGATAGGGCAGGCCCGGCTTGACCATCACCATGTCGGCGCCCTCGGCGAGATCGATCGCCACCTCGCGCAGCGCCTCCGCGCCGTTCGCGGGGTCCATCTGATAGGTCTTCTTGTCGCCCTTGAGCGCGCCGGTGGCGCCGACCGCATCGCGGAACGGCCCGTAGAAGCTCGAGGCGTATTTCGCCGCGTAGCTCATGATCAGCACGTCGGGAAACTCATGCGCCTCGAGCGCGGCGCGGATCACGCCGATGCGGCCGTCCATCATGTCGGAGGGGCCGAGGATGTCGGCGCCGGCCTCGGCCTGCACGAGCGCCATCTTCTCGAGCGCGATCAGCGTCTCGTCGTTCTGCACCACGCCGTCGCGCACCAGGCCGTCGTGGCCCTCGGAATTATAGGGATCGAGCGCCACGTCGAGCAGCACGCCGATCTGCGGCACCGCCGCCTTGATGGCGCGTGTGGCGCGGCAGACCAGGTTCTCGGGGTTCCAGGCCTCGGTGGCCTCCGGGTTCTTGTCCGCCGCCTCGGTATAGGGAAAGAGCGCGACGCAGGGGATGCCGAGCCCGGCCGCTTCCTCCGCCGCCGCCACCGCCCGGTCGATGCTGAGCCGCGCGACGCCGGGCAGCGAGGCCACCGGCTCCGCCAGATCCGTGCCCTCGCGCAGGAAAAGCGGCCAGATCAGGTCGGCGGGCGAGAGCCGGGCCTCGGCCACGAGATCGCGGATCCAGGGCGTGCGGCGCAGGCGGCGGGGCCGGCCATGGGGAAACGGAGCGGAAAGCGGCGTCATTCTCGGAACCCGGCTTGTCCGGTCCCGTGTGGCACGCGACCCGCGCCGCCTCAAGGGCAAAGCCGGCCCCCGGCCCGTGCACGGTTCGTTGACGATGAGCGGCGCGGACGCTTGACGGCGCGGGCGAAGTTCCGGCAGGAAAACCCTCCAGCACCGCGCCGCGCGCGGCGCATGTCCGGCCGAGAGCGCGCGTGATCCAGGTCTACGGCACAGCCAGCTTCGAGAGCGCCTGGTACTGGGTGCTGACCCTGGTGGTCTGGAGTCTCGTCTGCCACACCACGCTCGGGGTGCCCTACGACATGATCCGGCGGGGGCGGAAGGACCCGGAGGTGCGCGCGCGCGTGGATCTGCGCGCGCGGCTCGCCGCCGAGCGCATCGGCGGCATCTACGACGATTTCGGCATCCCGATCGCCGCGCTCACGGGCTTCGGGCTCGCGGCCCTGGCGGTGATCGGCTTCCTCGCCGGCGTGGAATGGGCCCAGGCGCTCTTCGTGCTGCTCCTGCCGCTGGTCATGGTGTGCTATTCCTCGCTGCGGCTGGGCCTGGCGGTGCGGCGCGACGGCTATCGCGGTGCGGCGCTCAACCGGATGCTGTCGCGGCGGCAGTTCTGGCATGCGGTCTTCGCGGCGGCCTCGGTGTTCTGCGCCCTGGCCGCCGGGCTGGCGCTGCATCCCTCGATCCTGATCCGTTGAACCCGCCCGCGCCGGCTTGCGGGGGCGCTGGCCTTGCGCTAGGTCGCGCGCCATGACCCGCTCTCCCTCACCCGCGACCGGGCGCCTCGTCGTCGGCGGCTGCCCCGAGGGGTTCGACGCGCGGTATCTTGCCGGCATCCTGGCCCGCACCGGCGGCCCGGTGATCCATGTCGCCCGCGACGACGCGCGGCTGGCGAGCCTGCGCGCCTCGCTGAAGTTCTTCGCGCCCGCCGTGCCGGTGCTGAGCTTTCCCGCCTGGGACTGCCTGCCCTACGACCGGATCTCGCCCAATCCCGAGATCGCCGCGGCGCGCATGGCGACGCTCGCGGCCCTCGCGGATGGCTTCGACCGCCCGGCGGCGGTGCTGACAACGGTCAATGCGGCGACCCAGATGGTGCCCGCCCGCGCCGTCCTGCGCGCCTCGTGCTTCACCGCGGAGGTCGGCCGGCGCCTCGATCTGGCCGAGCTCCGGGCCTATCTCGCGCGCATGGGCTTCCAGCAGGCCGCGACCGTGACCGAGCCGGGCGAATTCGCGGTGCGCGGCGGGCTGATCGACCTCTATCCGCCGGGCAACAGGGGGCCGGTGCGGCTCGATCTCTTCGGCGACGTGCTGGAAAGCGCGCGCCGCTTCGATGCCGAGACCCAGCGCACCCTGGAGACCGTCGGGCGGATCGAGCTCGCCCCGGTCTCCGAGGTGATCCTCGACGAAGCCTCGATCGAGCGCTTCCGTACCCGCTACCGGGCGGAATTCGGCGCCGCGGGGCGGGACGATCCGCTCTACGAGGCGGTGAGTGCCGGGCGCAAGCACCAGGGCTACGAGCATTGGCTGCCCTTCTATCACGCGCGGCTGGAGACGCTCTTCGACTATCTGCCCGGGGCGCCGGTCCTGCTCGATGATGCCTTCGAGGCGGCGCAGGCGGCGCGCTGGGAGGCGCTGAGCGAGCAATATGCCGCGCGCACGGCGGCGCTGGCCGCCAAGGCGCGGCTCGGCACGATCTACAAGCCCGCGCCGCCGGGATCGCTCTACCTCGACGCGCCCGCCTTCGCGGCGGCGGTGGCGGGGCGGCGCGTGGAGCAGCTCAAGGCCCTGCCGCAGCCGCTCGGGCCGGGCGTGATCGACGCCGGTGGACGGATCGGCCGCGATTTCGCGCCGGAACGCCAGCAGGAGAGCCTCAGCCTCTTCGGCGCGCTGGCCGGGCACATCGCGGCGAAGCGCCGCAGCGGCGACGTGGTCGTCGCCTCCTATTCCCGGGGCGCCCGCGAGCGGCTGGCGGGGCTTCTCGCCGACAGCGGCGTCGAGGGCGCGGTCGAGATCGCCTCCGCCGGCGAGATCGCGGGCAGGGGCGGCGCATTGCATCTCGCGGTCTGGCCGCTCGAACACGGCTTCGAGGCGCCGGGGCTCACGGTGATCGCCGAGCAGGACGTGCTGGGCGACCGGCTGATCCGCGCGCCGCGCCGGCGCAAGCGCGCCGAGAACTTCCTGACCGAGGCGGCGGGGCTCTCGCCCGGCGATCTCGTGGTGCATGTCGACCACGGCGTCGGCCGCTATCTCGGGCTCGAGACCGTCACCGCCATGGGCGCGCCGCACGAATGCCTCGCGCTCGAATACGCCGGCGGCGACAAGCTCTACCTGCCGGTGGAGAACATCGAGCTCCTGACCCGCTACGGCCACGAGGAGGGGCTGCTCGACCGGCTCGGCGGCGGCGCCTGGCAGGCCAAGAAGGCGCGGCTCAAGGCGCGCATCCGCGACATGGCCGAGCGGCTGATCCGCATCGCCGCCGAACGGGCGCTGCGCAAGGGCACGGTGCTGGCCCCGCCCGACCATCACGCCTGGGAGGAATTCTGCGCCCGCTTCCCCTATGCCGAGACCGACGACCAGCTCGCCGCCATCGCCGACGTGCTGGCGGACATGGAATCGGGCCGGCCGATGGACCGGCTGATCTGCGGCGACGTGGGCTTCGGCAAGACGGAAGTGGCGCTGCGCGCGGCCTTCGTCGCGGCGATGTCGGGGGTGCAGGTCGCGGTGGTCGCGCCGACGACCCTGCTCGCGCGGCAGCATTTCAAGAGCTTCACCGAGCGGTTCCGCGGCCTGCCGCTCAGGGTCCGCCAGCTCAGCCGCTTCGTGCCCGCCCGGGAAGCGGCCGAGACCCGGGCCGGCCTCGCCGACGGGACGATCGAGATCGTGATCGGCACCCATGCGCTCTTGGCGAAATCGGTGAAATTCGCCGCCCTCGGCCTCCTCGTCATTGACGAGGAGCAGCATTTCGGCGTCCAGCACAAGGAGCGGCTGAAGCAGCTGCGCTCGGACGTGCATGTGCTCACGCTCACCGCCACGCCGATCCCGCGCACGCTGCAGCTGGCGCTCTCGGGGGTGCGCGAGCTCTCGCTCATCGCCACGCCCCCGGTCGACCGGCTGGCGATCCGCACCTATGTCAGCGAGTTCGACGCGGTGACCGTGCGCGAGGCGCTGCTGCGCGAGCACTACCGGGGCGGGCAGTCCTTCTACGTGGTCCCCCGCATCGCCGACATCGCCGAGGTCGAGGCGCATCTGCGCGAGCAGGTGCCGGAGGTGCGGGTGCTGGTCGCCCACGGCCAGATGGCGGCGGGCGATCTCGACGCGCGGATGAACGCCTTCTACGACGGCCAGTTCGACGTGCTCTTGTCGACGACCATCATCGAGAGCGGCCTCGACATCCCCGCTGCCAATACGCTGATCGTCGATCGCGCCGACATGTTCGGCCTCGCCCAGCTCTACCAGATCCGCGGCCGCGTCGGGCGCTCCAAGCTCAGGGCCTATGCCTTCTTCATGACCGAGCCGCGCAAGCCCCTGACCGTGCAGGCCGAGAAGCGGCTGCGCGTGCTCGGCGCGCTCGACAGCCTCGGCGCCGGCTTCACGCTGGCGAGCCAGGACCTCGACATCCGCGGCGCGGGCAACCTGCTCGGCGAGGAGCAGTCCGGCCATGTGCGCGAAGTCGGCTTCGAGCTCTATCAGGACATGCTGCACGAGGCGATCGCCAAGCTGCAGTCCGGCGAGGTCGGGATGGCCGACGAGGGCGAATGGTCGCCGCAGATCAACCTCGGCGTGCCGGTCTTGATCCCCGAGCCCTATGTCCCCGACCTCGACGTGCGCCTCGGGCTCTACCGGCGGCTCTCGGGCCTCGAGCGCAAGGTCGAGATGGAGGGCTTCGCGGCGGAGCTGATCGACCGCTTCGGGCCGCTGCCGAAGGAGGTCGAGACGCTGATGCTGGTCGTCCGCATCAAGGCGCTCTGCAAACGCGCCGGCATCGCGCGGCTCGACGGCGGGCCGAAGGGCGCGACGGTGCAGTTCCACAACGACCGCTACGCCAATCCGGCGGGCCTGGTGCAGTTCATCCAGGACCAGAACGGCCACGCCAAGGTCCGGGACAACAGGATCGTCGTCCGCCGCGACTGGGACAGCGAGAAGAAGCGCCTGGTCGGCGCCTTCGGCATCGCCCGCGATCTCGCCGCGCTGGCCGCGCCCGCCGCCAAGGCGCAACAGCTCACCAGCGCCTGACGGCTCGGCCGCACGACGACCCTTGCCCGAACCGGCCACGCGGCCGCCATTCAGAGCGGCCAGCGCCACTCCGGCGCCAAGGGCTCGATCTGGTGACGTTCGAGGCCGATGTCGCGCAGGCTCGCGTCGCTCAGCCCGCGCAGCGCCCGCCGCGCCCGGCCTGCCGCCGAGCGGGCGCGCCAGCGCCGGGCGAGGGTGCTCGCCAGCGCGGCGAAGCCCGGGGGCGGTGCGGTGCGGATTTCGGGATAGGCCATGATCTCTCTCCGTTTCTGAGTGCATGGCGCATTGTGCCCGGAGGCCCTTGCCAGCATCCTGTCAGGAGCGCGGCGGGCTCCTGACAAGGTGGTGCCAGGAGGCTTGCGCCAGGCTCGCGCCGACCGCCGCCGGGAGGAGTTCATGCGCCGCGCCGATCGCCTGTTCGAGATCATCCAGCTGATGCGCCGGCGCCCGACCGTGACGGCGCGCGAGCTCGGGGCGGCGCTCGAGGTCTCCGAGCGCACGATCTATCGCGACATCGCCGATCTGGCCGCCTCGGGCGTGCCGATCGAGGGCGAGGCGGGGGTCGGCTACACCCTGCGCCCCGGCTTCGACCTGCCGCCCCTGATGTTCAAGGAGGCGGAGATCGAGGCGCTGGTGCTCGGCGCGAGGATCGTCGAATCCTGGGCCGACGGCGAGCTGGCGGAGGCGGCTACGGACGTCATCGCCAAGATCGAGGCGGTGATCCCCGAACGCCTGCGCGGCTACATGGCGGGAACCGCGCTGCTGGCCCCGGAGACGCATTTCGTCGAGCCGCTCGGCTTCGATCTCGCCGATCTGCGCCGCGCCCTGCGCCAGCGGCTCCGGGTGCATTTCGGCTATACCGACGTGCTCGGCCAGGTGAGCGAGCGCACCGTGCGGCCGCTGTCAATGGCCTTCTTCGGCCCGGTCTGGGTCCTCGCGGCCTGGTGCGAGCTGCGCGAGGATTTCCGCACCTTCCGCCTCGACCGCATGCGCGGCTTCACCGTGCCCGAGCTCGCCCCGTTCCGGCCCGAACCGGGCAAGACCCTGCACGATTTCCTCAAGCGCCCCGGAACCTGGACCCGAGGCGCCGCCGGCGCCTCGGACGGGTGACGAGGCCTCCGGGTGATGGCATCGGACGGGCATCGCCTTCCCCCGCGCATCCGGCAAGTGACGAACCCGCCGGTGCAGCCCTACCCGCTTCGGCCTCCAGGCCCGCGCGCTCCGGCCGGTGAACCGGCGCGAAGGCAGCGCCTCGCTTTCGCCGGTTCGGGTTGGCCGTGGGACACCGCACCCCCATAGGCACCGGCAGCGCGGGCACCTGGGAAAGGCGTCGCCCCGAGGCGGATCGTGCGGCACAGGATGTCGGGCGCGCTCACATCCCGCCCCGAACGTCGCGGAGCTTCCGGCGGATGAGCTTGCCGTTGCTGCCCCGCGGCAGGTTCGCGACGGCATGGAATTCCCTGGGGCATTTGTACCGCGCCAGCAGCCCCTCGCAATGGCGCGCGAGCGCCGCGGCCTCCGGCGCATCGCCCGCCGGCACGAAGAAGGCCGCGATGATCGAGACCCCGTCGCGCACCGGCAGATCGACGACGGCCGCCTCGGCGACGCCGGGATGACGCAGGAGCGCCGCCTCGACCTCCTGGGGCGCGACGCGGTAGCCGCCGGCGTTCATCACCTCGTCGGCGCGGCCGAGATGGGTGATCGTGCCGTCCGCCGCCATCCGCGCCCGGTCGCCGGTCAGGAACCATTCGCCGCGGAAGGCGGCCGCGGTCTCCTCCGGCCGCCGCCAGTAGCCCAGCATCAGCCCGGGATCGCGCCGGCCGACCGCGAGCAGCCCGTCGGTGCCGCGCGGCAGCGGCGCGTCGCCGGTCTCGCCGAGGATCGCCACCCGACGGCCCCGCTGGGGCCGCCCGGACCGGCCGGGAACCGGCGGATCCTCGGGCGAGAAAGAGATATAGGTCGAGATCTCCGACATGCCGAGCGCCTGGTAGATCGGCCTGCCGGTGGCACGGCTCCAGGTCTCCGCCACCGTCTCCGCCAGCGCCTCCCCGGCGCTGAGCCCGTGGCGCAGGCCGGCGAAGCCCTCTGCGAGACCGGGCGCATCGAGCATCTGGCGATAGACACCCGGCACGGCGGCGAAGATCGTCGCGCCATGGGCGGCCGCCAGCCGCGGCCAGACATGCCGGTCGGGCGGGCCGGCATGGATAAGCGCCGTCGCCCCCGCCGCCCAGGGATCGGTGAGGCCCGCCCCCAGGGTATAGGTCCAGTTGAAGGCGCCCGCATGCAGCACCCGGTCGTCCGGCTTGAGCCCGTACCAGCCCTGCCACATCATGCGCCGCGCCCAGGCCGCGCGCTGGGCATGCAGCACGCCCTTGGGCCGGCCGCTGGTGCCGGAGGTATAGACGATGAAGGCTGGATCGTCCGGCATGGTCGCGGCGAAGCGCCGCGGCGGATGCCTGCCGAGCGCCGCGATCTCGGCGGGGCCGATGACCGGGCAGGCGACACCCGGCGGCAGGTCGAGGCCCGCGCCGAGCGCGACCAGGGCGGGATCGAGATCGGCGAGGATCGCCGCCACCTCGGCGCGCGTGAGCTGCGGCGAGGCCGGCGCCGGCACCGCGCCCAGAGCGATGGCGGCGAAGAACAGGATCGGGAATTCGGCACTGTTGCCGAGGCGCAGCAGCATCCGGTCCCCGGGGCGGATGCCCGCTGCCGCGAGGCCGGCGGCCGTCCGGCGCACCGCCTCTGCCAGCTCCCCGTGCGTCCAGCGCGCCGCGACCGCGCCGGGGCCCGCGATCACCTCTAGGGCAACCTTCTCCGGCGTGATCGCCGCCGCGGCAAGGGTATGCGCGGCCATGTTGAACGGGGCGGGGCAGGGCGCGAAGGGCCCCTCGTCGAAGAGCGAGGGCTGCGGGGTCGGATCAGCCAAGGTTCGGTTTCCGGGGCAGCCGCCCGGCCATGCCCGGCTTTCGGGTTCTCGGCCGGACGAGATCTCGCCTGGCGGGCAGGCTTGGGCCAATCCGTCGGAAAGCCGCCAGGCCAGTCCGCTCTGCCGGGTAAGCATGGGCAGCGACCGCCCGAGGGGGGCGCGGAAGCGCCCGCGTCGTGCCGGAGGCACGCCTCCCGGCGTGACGGGGCGGGCGGGCGCTGCCCGTGCTGGCGCACGGGCGGGAGTTGTCGACACGCTCCACAGAAGAATTGCCGCTCTGGGCAATATCGAAGCACGCGGCCACGGCCATCGGATCCGAATGCAATCGCCTCGCCCGCCGATGAAACCCCTCCGGCCTCACGACGCCAGCTCGCGGATGCCCGCCTCCAGCCCCGCCAGCGTCAGGGGATACATCCTTGCGCCGAAGATCTCCCCGATCATTCCGATCGAGGGGCTGTAGCCCCAGCTCCGCTCCGGCAGCGGATTGATCCAGATCGCGCGGCCCCAGACATCGAGCAGGCGCCTCAGCCAGACCTCGCCGCTCTCGGCATTCCAATGCTCGTTGGCGCCGCCGGGATGGCTGATCTCGTAGGGCGACATGGCGGCATCCCCGACGAAGATCACGCGGTAGTCGGCCGGATAGGTCCGCAGCAGCTCCGCGGTCGGAAGCTGCGCGTCCCACCGCCGGCGATTGTCGCGCCAGACGCCTTCGTAGAGGCAGTTGTGGAAATAGAAATGCTCCAGATGCCGGAACTCCGACCGCGCGGCGGAGAAGAGCTCCTCGACCTGCCGGACATGCGGGTCCATCGAGCCGCCCACGTCGAGGAAGAGCAGGAGCTTGACGGCATTGTGCCGCTCGGGACGGGTGACGACCTCGAGCCAGCCCTGCTCGGCGGTGCGGCGGATCGTGTGGTCGAGGTCGAGCTCGTCGGCCGATCCCTCGCGCGCCCAGCGGCGCAGCCGGCGCAGCGCCAGCTTGATGCCGCGCGTGCCGAGCTCCACGCCGTCGTCGAGGTCGCGGAACTCGCGGCGGTCCCAGACCTTGACGGCACGCCGGTGGCGGCTCGCGTCCTGGCCGATGCGCATGCCCTCGGGATTGTAGCCGAAGGCGCCGAAGGGCGAGGTCCCGGCGGTGCCGATCCATTTCGAGCCGCCCTGATGCCGGCCCTTCTGCTCGCGCAATCGCTGCGCGAGCATCTCCATCAGCGTCTCGAACCCGCCCGCGGCCTCGATCCGCGCGCGTTCCTCCGCGCTCAGATGCGCCTCGGCGAGCTTGCGCAGCCATTCGGCGGGCAGCTCGACCGCGGCCAGCACCGCCTCCGGGCCCAGGGAGTCGAGCCCGCTGAAGCTCTCGGCGAAGGCCCGGTCGAAGCGGTCCACATGCCGCTCGTCCTTCACCAGCGTGGCGCGGGCGAGATAATAGAAGCCCTCCGCGTCGTAGAGCACGACCTGCGCCGCGAGCGCCTCGAGAAAGCTCAGGTATTCCCGCAGCGAGACCGGCAGCTTCGCGGCGCGCAATCGATCGTAGAAGCCGGTGAACAAGGGCGCGCTCAGATCAGCCCGAAGCGCCGGGCGAGGATGGTCAGCGCGAGGGCCACGAGCGTGAAGGCGATGCCATGGGCGATGCCGTATTGCCACTTGTCGAGCCGGTCGCCGCCGCGCCGCGTCGCGCGCTGCCAGCCGAGGATCATGCCGAAGGCGAAGGCGATGGGCAGGAGCATTCATCCATCCTCGAGACGCATCAGCGCCGCGATCTGCGCCTGTTCGCGGGCCAGCGCCCCGTCGCTGTCGCCGAAGCCATAGCGCGCCCAGCGCAGGCTGTCGAGGCGGGCTTCCTGGGCCGCCTCGGTCTCGCCGAGCTCGAAGAGCGCCTGGGCCTTGATCGAGAGCAGGCCGGCGATCAGGATCGCGTTCTGCCCGGCCTGCGCCGCGGGCACATGCAGCTCGGCGAGCCGGACGGCCGCCCGGTACTGGCCCGTCCCGAGCGCGAGCGCCGCCACATGCACCCCGGCCTGGGCGGTGCGGACGTCGTTGACGCCGAACCTCTCCCGCGACAGCCGGTAGGCCTCGGAGAAATCCCGCGCCGCGGCGGCGGGATCGCGGCGCAGGTCGAGCCGCCCGAGCGTGAGCAGGGACACCGCGAGCCGATGGTCGACCGGGCGCATCTCCGCGGCGATCTGGGTGGCGATCTCCGCCGAGTCCTGGCGGCGCCCGGTCGGCGTGCTGCGCGAGAGCGCCGTCTCGATGGCGCCGCCCCAGGCGCGCGATTCGGGGTTCCGCGCCTGCCGGGGCTTGCCGCGGCCGGCGGGATTGGTGCGGTCGAGCAGCTTCGGCAACCGCGCCGCGACCTGCTCCCGGCTCATGCCGCTCTTCAGCTCCGGCCGGTAGAGGGTCCGCAGCATCAGCATGTCGAAGGAGGTGGCGATGCCGTGGAAATTGTCGTCGTTCCAGATCGAATCCGGCAGCCGGTAGAGATCGTTCGCCGGCCCGAGCGCCTGGGTGAGCTCCTCGTTGAGGCAGTCGCGCACGTCCTGGGGCGTGGTGTCGACCGGCAGGAAGATCGCCGCCCCCTCGAGCTCGGTCTGCGCCGACCAGCGCAGCCGCGCGTCCGGCCGGCCGCGCAGGAAGCTCTTCCAGCCCCGCTCGCCCGGCACGATGAAGCAGGCGGCGGTGGGATAGACCCGGCTGATCTCCGCCGCGGGCACGGCCTCGATGGCGATCTGCGCCTCGGCCGCATCCTCGGTCAGCGCGATGTCGATGCCGGCCTCGTCCCGCAGCCGGGCGAGAAGCTCCTCCAGGTCGCCGCGATAGGGCTCGAGCTCGGGGGAGGTCACATGCACCCGGATCGGCGCCTCGTAGCGCAAGAGCCCGCCGATCTCCTCGCCGCTCTCGAGCGCGAAGGTGAGGTCGAGGAAATCCTCCGCGAGGTCGCGGTTGGAGCGATCGACGCCCTTGGGCAGCTTCGCCGCCGCGAATCGCACGCTGGTGATCGGCTGCGCCGGAACGGTCGCGCAGCCCGCGAGCATCGCGAGGGCGATCCAGAGGGCGGGACGGAGACCCATGCCGCTCACCCTTGCGGGCAATGCCGCGGCCCGGCGGCGCTCATGGCGCGGCCGCGCGGCGGGGTCGGGGGGCGCTCAGGCGCGGTACTTGCGCGCGTTCGAGCGGGTCTTGGCGTGGATCGGCCGCAGCGCCGCGGTGGCGATCCGGGCCGGATCGGCCCCGCGGAACGCCGCGACCGCGGCGTTCTCGGAGGCCTTCGCGAAGGCCGTCGCCTTTTCGAGCACCATGCCGGCGGCCTCGGGGGCGCTCATGCGCCCCAGCGACATCTTCATGCTGCGGCGCATGATGACCTCGGTCGCCGCCAGGTTCATCTGACCGTAGGACAGGGCGAAGCGCATCCAGGCCGATACGGCATCCGTCACCGGATCCGCAGAAAATCCCGAGCTGCGTCGTCTTGACATCGATCGATTCCCCCGTTTGTTGCGGTGCAACATAGTGCGCTGCCTGCGGGTTGTCATGCCAAAAGTGACATCTCTCCGTCACGATCGGCGGCTCCGGGCGATGAAGGCCAGCCGCTCGAAGAGATGCACGTCCTGCTCGTTCTTGAGCAGCGCCCCGTGCAGCTGCGGCAGGGCGCTCGCGGCGTCCCGGCGCAGGTCCTCGGGTGCCAGATCCTCGGCGAGCAGCAGCTTCAGCCAGTCCAGCACCTCCGAGGTGGAGGGCTTCTTCTTCAGCCCCGGCGTCTCGCGGATCTCGAAGAACTGGGTCAGCGCGTTGCGCACCAGCGACGCCTTGATGCCGGGAAAGTGAACCTCGACGATGCTCGCCAGCGTCTCCGGGTTGGGGAAGCGGATGTAGTGGAAGAAGCAGCGGCGCAGGAAGGCGTCGGGCAGCTCCTTCTCGTTG